>JBIIIX010000180.1:0-6172 GCA_044234415.1 Cyanobium sp. | reverse complement strand
GGGTCAAGGGTCGGCAAACAGTGAGTGTCGAGGAGCTCTCCCTGCAACTCAACATGGATGAGACCCGCCTGGCGCGTCTCAATGAGGTTGACGAAGACCATCAATTCCGACGTGGAGATTGGCTCACGCTCCCGTCGCTGGGATCACAGCGCCTCCGGTTTGTTGCCTCCCTAGACACAAACGACCTGCGGCGTTCGCCCCCCCTGGTGGCTCCGCCAGCCGTCGTCTCCAGTGTCAGCACAGGAGTTGTCAAGCTTGGCGATACCCTGATGCGCATCGCCGAGCGCTACGGCTTAACCATCAGCGAGCTAATCCGGCTTAATCCCGGACTTGAGTCCGCACGCCTGGTGGTGGGGAGTCAAGTGCGGCTTGCCCAATCCGCCGCAGCGCGCAACAGGTTATCGCTTGGCTTGCTTCCCTCCACCAGCGGCGGAATCAGCTGGCCGGAAAGTCCGGAATACGAACCCAACAATGGCTCCCAACCCGCGCAACCCTTTCGGGGTGGTTCTACGCTCGGCTATGTCTGGCCAAGCCAAGGGGTATTTACCTCAGGTTACGGCTGGCGCTGGGGGCGAATGCACAAAGGTATCGATGTCGCCAACAACGTTGGGACGCCGATTGTCGCAGTTCAGCGGGGCAGGGTGAGCTTTGCCGGATGGCACGACGGAGGCTACGGCTTCCTGGTTGAGATCATCCATGACGACGGCACGATGACTCGGTACGCCCATAACAGCCGACTACTGGTTCAACAAGGGCAAGAGGTGGATCAAGGCCAGGTCATTAGTCAAATGGGCAGCACTGGTCGCAGCACTGGCCCCCATCTGCACTTCGAGATTCATCCCCCCGGGGAAGGGGCCGCCAATCCGCTTCAATACCTGCCCCCGAGGGCCTGAGTCCGCGCAGCAAGACGCTGACCGGCGATCGTCTACAGTGGTTAAACCGAGGCTCGGTAGCTCAGCTGGTTAGAGCGTGGGATTCATAACCCCAAGGTCGGGAGTTCAAGTCTCCCCCGAGCCATCTTTGTTTCCTGGAGCGACGTTTGCTTGCCGTCCCCACTGGGGGAGATGCTTCATCAAAGCTGCACAGCTCATCAATCCACAACCACCAGCAACGCTCGCAAGCGTCGGGCCAGGGCCTCCAAAGCGGCTCCTTCCTCGGGCCGGCTACAGCGCTCCCCCGTCTGCCCATCCATCCAAACGGAGTGGCTGCCCTGCCAAAGCAGGGGTCGTCCTGCGTCAACGTACCAGCTGATCGTGAGATTGAGGTCCTGACCGCTCTGAAACAGTTCCACTTCCAAGTCGTGCTCGGCTAGCCGCTCCCCGTCGGCAGCGCGGACCTCCAGGCGTAGGCAGCAATCCAAGCAGGGGGAGGCTGAGAGATCGGAGTCAGCATCGCTGACCACCACGCGCACAGCGTGGCGAAAGGGTTTGCGGCAGATGTCGGCCGCGGCAGCCACCAGCTGACAAAGATCGGCGTTGGCAGACTGCACGATGGGAGGTTTGGGGATCAGGGCCAGGATTCGATGGCGTGCAGCATGAACCGCAGCGGGCCGGCGCGAAAACCGGCGTTGGACTCTCCGTCGTCGCCGAAACGCGAGTGCAACACCTGAAATCGCTGAATTCGGGCGGGATCAAAGCTGAGCGGCAGGCCAAGCGGCAGACGATCCAATGGTCGGGCGCGGATGGAAGCGCGCAACTGGTCGAAGCGCAACGGCAGCCGTTGCCGCTTGCCTGGCTCGGTCTCAAAACCGATCACCCAGCGCAGGCCGCCGGGGATTAAATCGGTGAGCCCCGCCATGCCATCGCCGCAGGCCACAGCCAATTTGTAGGTGCGGCCATCGCCAGTGAAGTCGAGCAGCAGCCCCTGGGCCTCGCTTAAATCCAACAACGGTGAGTAGCGGGGAGAACGACAGCTGACAAAACCACCACCCTCCGCCACCACATCAGCCAAGAGCAGCAGCCCTTCAGCACTGGCCGTACAGCTGCCGGTACTGCGCCCTCCCATAACGGTGTCATGGAGTGGTTGCCAGCCATGAAACGATTCTCCAGCTTCGATAACGGCGGCCATGGCCAAGCTCAGCCAAGGTGGGCGGCTGCCGCCGCATCAGCCAGGATGATCACCTCGCTGGTGGGCTGCACCAAACGTGCAGGGGTGCGATCCTGGGACTCTTGTGGATCCAGCAAGCGAGAGAGAGCTTGGGTCTTCCCTGCCCCACTGACCAGAAAGATCACTTGGCGGGCGGCGCTGAGCACTGGAGCTGTGAGGCTGATCCTGGGCAACCCTTTTCCTTCTCCAACGCAAACCCAGCGATCCGTGATCCGCAGGGAAGCCGTGCCGGGGAAGAGCGAAGCCGTGTGACCATCATCGCCGAGACCGAGAAGGATCAAATCGAAGCAGGGCGGTGTGCCAGAACAGAGGGTGCTAAGCGTGACACCGTAAGCCTCCGCACCGGCAGCTGGGTTTTCAGCATCGACGGGCACTGGGTGAAAGCGCGCCTGGCGGGCTGGCTCCTGGGCCAGCAATGTTTCGGCCAACATCCGGGCATTGCTGGCGGAATCCTGGGATGGAACCCAGCGTTCGTCCCCAAGCAATACGTCCACACGGTCCCAAGGGAGCCGCTCACTCCCCAGTCGTGTGTAGGCGGACCGTGGTGTGGAACCGCCAGCGAGGGCAATTTGAGCGCGATCCCGCTCTGAAAGAGCCTGATCGATGCTGAAGGCGATACGTTCAGCGGCTTGCCGGGCGAGATCCTCGGCTGAGGTCGCCACGATCAGGCGGTAGTTGGTCATGTGAGCCATTCAGTGTGGAAGGAGCCAGGCCGGTCGGTGCGCTCATAGGTGTGGGAGCCGAAGCAATCACGCATGGCCTGGACCAGGTTTTGGGGCAAACGAGCGGTGAACAGGCTGTTGATGTAATCCAGTGTGCTGCTCAGACAGGGGACCGGGATGCCCGCCAGAGCAGCCCCGCTGACAACCTGGCGCAGACCAGGGAGCCTGGAGATGATTTGCTCCAGGAACCAGGGGTCGAGCATCAGGTTGGTCAACTCCGGATTGGCAGCGTAGGCGTTCTGAATGCGCTGCAGCAGCCTGGCGCGGATGATGCAGCCTCCCTTCCAGATCTGACCAATCGCAGCCAAATCAAGGTTGTAGTTGTGAAGAGCGGAGGCTTCACGCAGCAGCTCCATGCCCTGGGCGTAGCTGGCGATGGCCGCCAAAATGCAAGCATCACGGAGGGGGGCCATCTGATCCGCAGGGCTGCCGAGATTAAAACCAACCCCCGTAGCAGCTTTGAGCTGCTGCTCCGCAGCGAGGCGCTGGGGCCGCAGCGAACTCATCACACGCGCGTTGAGAGCCGCGTAGATCGTGGGCACTGGCACACCCATGTCCAGTGCACTCTGGACCGTCCAAAGACCAGTTCCCTTCTGGCCAGCAGCATCGACGATGAACTCCACCAGGTCTTCGCCAGACTCTGGATCTTGCGTTCCCAGACAGACCTCAGTAATTTCAACCAGAAAGGAAGCCAGTTCTTCGGTCTCATTCCAGGCGTTCAGCACGTCCTTCATCGCTGAGCCACCGAGGCCGGCAACCCGTTTCATCAGGTCATAGGCCTCTGCAAGGATTTGCTCAATTCCATACTCAATGCCATTGTGGACTGTCTTGACGAAATGGCCAGCACCTCCAGGACCGATGTAGGTGACGCACGGTCCATCCTCAACCTGGGCCGCCATCTTGCAAACCAGGCTTTCGATCGCCTCATAGGCTGCTCTGGTGCCACCAGGCATCATGCTTGGACCTTCCAAGGCTCCCTTGGCACCACCGGAAACTCCCATACCGATGTAGCCGAAACTTTGGCTCTCCAGCTGCTGAACGCGGCGTTCGGTGTCTGTGTAGAGGGAATTGCCGCCGTCAATCAGTAAGTCTCCCTCCTCTAGCATCGGGGATAATGTTGCAATTAAATCATCAACAGGCTGTCCAGCCTTGACCATCATCAGGATACGCCTGGGGCGCTCAAGTCCAGCAACAAATTCCTCCAGTGTGCGCGCACCAGTGATTTGGAGGCCTGCGCCACGACCTTGAAGGAATTCGTCGGTTTTGGCGTAAGTACGGTTGAAGACAATGCTGGAAAATCCATTGCGCTCCGCATTGAGGACGAGATTCTCGCCCATCACACCGAGACCGATCAGGCCAAAATGTGCCTTGCTCATGGGGCCGGGGGGAAGTTGATGGCTTCCCATCAGTTTGACAACAACCTCTGCAAGCGGCAGCCATGCAGCTGGTTGCTGTCAGCAAGTGCTGGCGTAGATCGTGGCTGGCTCCTTGGTTGGTCACGGACTAGCTGCGTGTCCATCGTGATGGGCACACGCGTTCAGGCTCTTGACTGGCCGCTGGCGGGGACTGGGGAGCGGGCGGCAACGGTGCGCGAGTTACAAAGCTTGATCATTGCGACCAGGGTCGGGAAGCTACAGGGAACCCTGGCGCTGAGAGCGGCGGCACCTTGCAGCCAATAACAAGGCCGGGCTTGGGACTTTGGTGGTGAGCCAAGCGCAGGACCGGAAACCCTTGGCCTCGCGACAGCTGGTGGATTGTGTTGGGCAAAAAATGTCTGCAGGCAGACTGAGTGCCAAGCGCGAGCTGAACGCATCGCAATGCATGGTCACACACCATGCTCGCAAGGTGGCCCTGGCCTCCTCGATCACCCTGTTGGCCCCCCCCCCCTTGACAGCGGCTGAACTACTGCTGGTCAAGACCAGGTCAGGTGGCTAGGAACAACCTGTCAAGGCCCAATCTGCTAGCTAGGCCGCGAAACCAAGAGGTGTTGCAGAAGAGACATCCCTCTAACCAAGAGTTGAGCGCGAGGCATGGGCTATCCAGGCCTCAGTCACGGTTCAGGCACAAATACCCAAGAGACCAAAGGTTGGACTCGGCACAGTGCTGATGGAGATCAGGCCAAACACGAGACAAGGTCATGCATGGGCCGAGAGAACTAGATACTGCTGCCACGAAATACTAACTCTAGATTCAGATGACTGAACCATCGGGGATAGACCCGTTCTTTACGACAACAACAATACCATTTCGGATGTAGAAGTTAAGCTCCGGACGATCGGCTTCCTCGATTCGATCCTTGTTGACGATGGCAACATTGCTACCTATGCGGACATTCTTGTCGAGGATGGCCTGCTTTACAGTCGTGCCACGACCAACACCGATGGGGATACCACCACGTTCACGCAAGACAAGCCTCTCTTCATTGGACTCAAAATAGTCAGATCCCATCAAGAGAGTATCTTGCAATACAACTTCGTCCTCGACGCGACTGCGTACGCCCAACACGCAACGATGGATACTGCAAGATTTTAGCAATGAGCCTTCACCAATGATCGACTCAGTGACCTGAGCATCCTGGAGCTTGCTGGGGGGCAGGTAACGGGGCCGTGTATAGATTGGGAACTTCTCATCATAAAATGAGAAGGGAGGATTAGGTTGTTGCGTGAGGGCAAGATTGGCTTCATAAAAAGCACCAATAGTTCCAATGTCTTCCCAATAATCATCAAAGAGGTAGCTTTGCAAATGATCGCCTCGTTGCAAGGCAACAGGGATGATCTCCTTGCCGAAGTCGGTAGCGACAGGATTGCGTGCAAGTAGATCAAATAGGGTATCGCGGCTAAACACATAAATCCCCATGGATGCGAGGTAGGGACGACGACTGGCCTCTTCGCTGGAAAGACCAAGCTTGCTGGTATCCACCTGCATTTCAAGCAGGGCTGGACCTTTGGGTTTCTCCCTGAACTCCTGAATCTTCCCTGTTGCATCTGTTCGCATCAAGCCAAAACCTTCTGCTTGGATGGCGTCAACTGGCAGCGCACCCACAGAGAGCTGGGCCCCCGTATCGATATGATGCTGGATGAACGCACTGTAATCCATTCGATAGAGCTGATCGCCGGAAAGGATGAGATAGTGATCAACATCCCACTCCTGAAACAACCATTGGTATTTACGAACGGCGTCAGCGGTACCCTCAAACCAACTAGGACTATCAGGGGTTTGCTGTGCGGCAAGCACCTCAACAAAACCCTGACCGAAGCCAGCCGACAAGTTGTAAGTCATTGTCAGGTGACGATTCAGCGAAGCACTATTAAACTGGGTTAGAACGTATATCTTTGTAATCTCAG
>JBIIIX010000179.1:0-6174 GCA_044234415.1 Cyanobium sp. | reverse complement strand
GTCCACGGCGCTGTGGTCCCACACCGATCCATCTCGAACTCGGTTGTGAAACGCAGCAGCGGCGACGATAGTTGGGTGGCAGCACCCCGCGAAAATAGCTCGATGCCAGGTAAAATATTTACAATCAGCCCGGGTGATCTTTAGAGATCGTCCGGGATTTTGGTATTCAAGTCGATCACATCTATTTCCCCTGACCAACTTTGTCTGTTGTTGGGAACTCTTTCATTGTCTAGTAATATTTTGTGAAGGCAGTTCCTTGTATTTTTCCATCTCCAATGCCGTTGTCGCCATAGGCAAGCTGACCGCCGAAGTTCGGAGCAAGCGGCAACCTTGTAGCAGTGAGCTCGATTGCTGACTATGCGGTGAGGCCTTGGCATTTTCACGACCCGACGGACCAACGCGAGTGATGTGGTTAGGTCTGTCGCCTTTCGTGTGATTTATCGGCTGGATTGAGGCAACTCTGAATAAAAGGTCACAGCCAGTTGCGGGACCTGGGTGCTTCGCATATAAAGTGCGATTGGAGTCATCTAGTCATTAAATGCCCTCCAAGCAAACGGTATGGTTGTCCTTTCTAGGATTGGAGGGTGCTCAGAGGGTTGGGCTATCCACGCAGAGTTTTTGGTCTTCCCCGTGGCTGATCTTCGAGTTCAATGCACCACATAAAGTATCGACTCTGGCAAGACCATGAAGGACCTATTGCTGCAGAGCTACGGCGATCAGGGTGATCTCTACCCAACCCGAAGCGACCAGGAGCAACATCGTCGGGACTCACACGGCTGCAATGTTGTTGGAAGCGGCGTGATTCCTGCTCTGTTCGGAAGGTGGCAGATGGCCGTTTTGGTTCACAATCAAGCAATGCTAATCTGGTCATTGAACTGAATTGTGGCTAAGGAAGAAGTGCACGGATATGAACACCCGTCTTGCTCGGGATTGCCATCGCGTTTGCTGAAGATCACCGACATGCCGGCTGCGCTGGCAGCATGAAGTTCAGCGATTGCATCACTGATGAATAAGACATGCTCGGCTGCTGTCCCCATCACATCGCTGATTCTTGTGTAGCTGCTTGCATCCTGTTTGCTGCCAGTTTTCGTATCAAACCAGTGGCTGAACAGGGAGCGGAGATCGCCGCTGCTGCTGTGGCCGTAGAGCAGTTTCTGGGCCTGGACTGAACCAGAGGAGTAGACCGCTAGCACCAGCCCACGGGCGGCCCAGGCGTGCAACGCAGGCGATACATCCGCAAACAAGGGGCCTTGCAGTTCACCCCTGTCGTATCCCTCTCTCCAGATTCTTCCCTGCAGATCCTTGAGGGGCGTGAGCTTGCGGTCTGCCGTGATCAGCCACTGCAGATAGGGCAGAACCGTTTTCGGTTCGATGGCATGGGTCTCTGTCCCAGCTGGCGGCATTCGCTCTGCGGCACTGCGCAAACTCTGAGCCTGGGGATCGGAGTCCCCACGCCACAGATGTTGCAGTTCAGCCAGCACCTGCTGGATCGCCTGCTCTGCGGCGTGGGCGTTCAGAAAGGGCTCGAGCTGGCGGGCTGCGTAAGGAAACAGGGTGTCCTTCACGAAGCTCACCGGGCAGGTGGTGCCTTCAATGTCGAGCAGGACATGGCTGATGGACTCGAATCGCAGGGTGTTCACGGCTGTTTCCTCCTGGCGGCCTCGAATGCTTGCGGCAGCTGGCAGGCCTGCAGCAGCAGCCAGCGCCATTGCTGTTCCAGCAGAAACTCGTGAATCTCAAGATGGCGTTGGGCTTCCTGCAGATCCCGCCCCCAGGCGTAGAGACCATGCCCGGCGATCAGGATTCCCTGCGGCGCCTCCTTGAGGTGAGGCGATGCCCGTTCGCTCAGGCGCCTGAGATCCTGATCGTTGCTTAGCACCGGCACGCTCACCACGCAGTCGTGGGTGGTGATGCCGGCAAGGCCCTTGAGCATCTCCAGATCCCGATGGACGAGATAGGCCACGCCTGGCTTGTTGGATGGGTCAGGGTCGTCTGCGCCAGATGCCCCCGGGTCATTCAGGGCAGAGAGCAGAGTGGCGGCCTGGGAATGGGTATGTAGCACCGCTCCCGCTCCGGTGCAGTGCACGATTTCCAGATGCAGCTGGGTTTCGGCGCTCGCCCTGCCTTCTCCCTGCAGCACCGATCCCTGTCCGTCCACCAGGATCAGCGCCTCAGCGACCACGCTGCCCTTATCCACGCCGCTCGGGGCCATCAGCAATACCAAGGGGTCCCGGCCGGCCACGCAGCTGAAGTTGCCCCCTGTGCCATCACACCAACCGCGCTGATGGATCCGGGACATGGCGTTGCATAGGCCTGCCCTCAGAGCTGCCAACGCCGGTGTCTCTAGCGGCTGTGGCGTTGGCTGCTTCGTGGGGGCCTGGGGCATGGGAGAGGGCGGGGGCACGGGTGATCGGGGCGCCTGTGGGATTGCTCCTGCGTTCAGCATGGGCGATCGTTCGCCCTCATCGCTGGCAGCCTGGGCACCAGTGGGTGCTGCGGCCCGACAGGCGATCGCGCTGGATCAGGCCGCCGCAGCGCCTGCAGGGTTGGCCGGTGCGGCGATAGACGCTGGCCTCTCCTCCGTAGTTGCCGTTGGTGCCGGTGAGATCGCGAAAGTCGCTGAAGCTGGTGCCTCCGGCTCCAATGCTGGCCTGCAGCACCTCGATCAGGGCCCCACGCAGGCTCTGCAGCGCCGCCCTGCGCAGCCTGCCGCTGGGGGTGTGGGGATTGATGCCGGCGGCGAACAGGGATTCATCGGCATAGATATTGCCGACCCCCGCCACCAGCGACTGGTCGAGTAGGGCGCTCTTGATCGGCCGTTTCGATCCCTTCAGGACTCTGCTGATGTGCTCAACGCTGAAGGCGGGATCAAACGGTTCCGGCCCCAGGCGCTTGAGGCCTGTGATCACGCTCTCGAGCGGCTGATCCGGTGGTACCCACCACATCTCGGCGAAGCTGCGCGTATCGATGAAGCGAAGTTCCTCACCAGCCGCGCTCCAGAGCCTCACCCGAGTGTGGAGTTCAGGCTGCCGGGGCTGCGCAGCGATTTCGCTGTTCTGGGCTGTGGTCGGGCCTTCGCGGCAAGCCGCGGGTGGGTTCGCCGGAAGCCAGAGGAAGTGACCCGTCATGCGCAGATGCACCCCCCAATGGCCCGCGTCTCCCCCCTGGCCATCGCCCAGCCTGGCGATCAGATATTTCCCCCGCCGGCCCCATTGCTCGATCGTGCTGTCCCGCAGGGCCAGGCAGAAGAGCGTCGGATCCGGAGGGAAGGCCACGGCCCTGTTGCGCAGCACCTCCACCCTGGCGATGGTCATCCCCAGGGTCTGGATCTCCAGCCCCCTGCGAACGGTCTCGACCTCCGGCAGTTCGGGCACAGCGCGCTGCGTTCAGGCGGGAAAGGATGTTGGCATGCAAGGCATGAAGGCAGCAAAAACCGCCATAGCTCCTGGTGAATCAGAGAGCTCTGGCGGTCTGGGCAGATCAGAAGGAAGCTTCAGGGATGCCGTGGCTAACCCAGGTGGTCGGCCAGCCAACAAGCTGAGCTGGTGCCACTGCCTCACCGGCAATTGGCGCCGTGGCAGTTTGCCAAGCCTTCCTCAGGCCTTCTCGAGTTCGGCTTCGGCGAAGTTGTTGGTGTTGATGCCTCCCTCGGAGCCGCTGACGCCGTTGTAGTTGACCTTGTCGAAGCGGACGACGACCGGGTAGCGGATGCCGGAGGTGTCGACCGTAGCCACGGTGCCCACTTCGTTGAACCAGTAGGACTCGGGGCGCTTGATGCGAACTTTGTCGCCGCGGGAGATGGCCATCGCTGGGCAGGGAGGTCGGGTGGCTGTCGCCGTGACCTTACCCGCTCCGGCCCTGCCAGGAAGCGGGGACGTCACGATTCGTCGCCAGCTCCCGTGGCAGCATCGCGATCCGCTCCGCCCGACTCAGCCGATGGTCGTCTCCGAGGCCCCGCTGCTCAGCCTCGACCTGCCCGATCCCGACAACGAGGCCATCAGCACGGTGGAGTTCCTGGCCAGGCTGGAGGAGGCCTGGGGAGTGTGCGATCGCTTCGATCTGCAGACCGAGATCTGGCGCGGCCGCATCCTCACCGCCGTGCGTGATCGCGAAAAGCGCGGCGGCGAGGGCCGGGGCACAGGCTTTCTGCAATGGCTGCGGGAGCGGGAGATCAGCAAGACCAGGGCTTACTCCTTGATCCAGCTGGCCGAATCGGCCAACAACCTGGTGGGGGATGGCCTGCTGGAGGCGGGGAGCGTCAACAACTTCTCGAAACGGGCGTTCCTGGAAACCGCCCAGGCGGAGCCAGAGGTTCAACAGATGATCAGCGAAGCCGCCAACGAGGGGGTGCAGATCACCCGCAAGCAAGTGCGGCGTCTGCACGACGAGTTCACGGCCGCCACCAGCCCGCTGTTGCCCGAGGAGATCCGCCAGCGCACGGCCGACAACCTGTTGCCCCCTCGGGCCGTGGCGCCCTTGGTGCGGGAGTTGGCCCGTTTGCCTGAACCCCAGCAGGAGGATCTGAGGGCGGTGTTGCGGGAGGAGCCGGAACTGGACAGGGTCCGGGATGTCACCAACACAGCCCGCTGGCTGACGCGCTTGGCCGAAGCCGGGGTGGCGGTGCGGGCCTTCCAGCAGCTGGACCTGGATCTGGAGAGCGCCATCCAGGAGGCGTTGCGCCTCGATGCCCTCGGCATCCTCTGCGACGCCGTGCGCCAGGCCCAGCAGCTGGAAAGCGCGGTGTTGAAGCTCCACACCAGCTGGCGGCGCCTCAATGGCCTGCAGGAGCGCCTTTGGCTGGAAAGCGGCAGCAGCACGCCCCACCTGCGCGAGCTGATCACGGCATTGCAGTCGTTGAGCGGCACCACCATGCGGGTCTCCCTGGGGGAGCTGGCGGGGGGCAAACGCCTGCGACTGCAGTTGGTGGAGGAGTCGCCGGAGCAGCTGGAACCGCCGCCGCTGGCCTAAGGCCTGCGAGGCGATTCGCAGGGGGTTGGGAAGGCCTCGCGTCCGGTCCCGCGGTTGCCGAGCGGCGCCCGCCTTGCTCTGGCGTTGGCTGATTCGGCAGGCCCTGACGGGCCCGCTCCCGATGGCTGCCTACATCTGGTGCCCGCTATGGTCCGGAAACCCCAGATCTAGCGCCGTTGTCCGCGGATCCCCTGGAGACAGCCTTGGCCCGCCACTTCGGCTGGACGTCTTTCCGCCCTGGTCAACGGCCGGTGGTGGAGGCCTTGCTGGCGGGGCGTGATGTGCTGGCGGTGCTCCCCACTGGCGCTGGTAAATCGCTCTGCTACCAGCTGCCGGCGTTGGTGCGCGATGGCCTCGTGGTGGTGGTGTCTCCCCTAGTCGCCCTGATGCAGGACCAGGTGGCCCAGCTGCGGCGCCGCGGCATCGCCGCCGCTTGCCTGCATCGCGGCCTCGAGCTGGGCGCCTGGCGACCAATCCACGATCGCCTGCGCCAGAACCGCCTGCGCTTGCTCTATCTCGCCCCGGAGCGCTTGCGGGCGGAAGCCACCCGTCAGTTGCTGGATGAGGTTCGCGACGCTGGCCAACTGGTGGCGGTGGCCGTGGATGAGGCCCACTGCATCAGCGCCTGGGGCCACGACTTCCGGCCTGACTACCGCCGTCTCGGCCACGTGCGGGATCTGTGCCCCGGCGTGCCGCTGGTGGCCCTCAGCGCCACCGCCGCGCCGCAGGTGCGAGCCGACATCATCCGCTTGCTTCAGTTGCGTCGGCCCCTGATCCAGGTGCGCTCCGCCCAACGCCCCAACCTCTCCTACGCGATGCGTCTCCGAGCGGAGGAACCCCTGCCCGATGTGCTTGAGGCGATCGCCTCCTCCAGGGGCGCGGTGCTGATCTATGCCCGCACGCGCCGATCGGTGGAGAGCTGGGCTCGGCGGTTGTCCCTGGCCGGGGTGGAGGCGATCCCGTATCACGCCGGCATGGACTCCCCGTCACGCCAGTTGGCGTTGAGCCACTTCCTCGACCACCCAAGACCTGTGCTGGTGGCCACGGTGGCCTTCGGCATGGGGGTGGACCGCCCCGATGTGGGGCTGGTGTTGCATCTCGATTTGCCCTCGAGTCCAGAGGCCTATCTGCAGGAATCCGGACGGGCCGGTCGCGATGGCCAGCCAGCCCATTGCCTGGTGCTGTTCGACCCGGCCGATCGCAACA
>JBIIIX010000415.1:0-6199 GCA_044234415.1 Cyanobium sp. | reverse complement strand
AGTGGGTTGCTGCCGGCGTTGATCTCCACCAGCATCCCCTCGTAGCGCTCCAACTGCGATGCATCTGCAACGGGCAGGGTCACACTCGTGATGGCCGGCAGTGAAGCCGCACCAAGGTTGACAACACTCGTAAGAGCAGACAGCTGGGTGAGGCTGCTGGAGCCGCTGCCAACAATGTTGGAGCTGCTGGACACAGACTCGCCAACGCTTCCAGTGACACGCACTTTGTCGCCTTGACTCCCCGTAAACAGACCCGCGGGATCAAAAACAAAGATCGCCTCCGATGTGGCGGCGTTGTCATCGGAATCAGCCGCTTCTTCTTGCACATAGAAGCCATTCAGCTTCGCTGATCCGAGGAATACTCGGGTCACGATTCCCTCGATGGTCTGAGTGCCACCGTAGGACGAGTTGAATGTGGTGCCACTACCCTGGATCTGGCTGATCTTTGTTATAACGGGGGCAACGTCGTTATCCTGAATGGTGACGTTGACCGCCCGAACCGAGAGGCCGTTGTAGTTGCTATCAGCGCTCGATACTGTGTGTGTGATCACCCCTTGGTGAGGCGAGGCCTCAATCGCGGCGTCATCAACCGCCTTTACAATGATGGTTTGTGGGGTTTGATCGCTGAGGCTAAGAGTGAGCGACGCGGCAAAGGTGATGCCATCTTCGCTGATGCGTGTCTGGTTATCGGCAGCCGCGACGACAATGCTGACCGGGGCTGTGGGGGTGGTGTTCAGGGTGAGCGTATAGGTGTCGGTGGTGGCACCTTGCTCATTCACGTTGGTGCTTCCAGCCAACTCTGTAATCGTGATTCCCGGCAGAGGACTGATGGAGACCTGCACATCATCGATCGCCAGGCCATGATCGGAGCCGCTGTGATCCGGATCCGACCAGCGCAGCCATATCTCCTGGCCGGCAGCAAGCGATAAACCGCTCAGGGTGCCCGAGATGATGGTGCGGTTGGCGCTGAGGTTTCCATTCAGCGAACCAGCGGTGCCGCCCGTGACAGGACTGGTGAAATCAAGCGGATTAAAGTCTGTCCAGGTTCCAGCATTCAGGATTGTTGCGCCCAGTTGATACTGGAAGTCAACAGTCTGTGCCGCTGCGGCACTATTGCGCCATTGCTCGCCAGCGTAACTAATGTAGAGCGAGCTGATCGTGCTGCCCGTGTCGTTGAAGAAGCGCGCCCCCCAGAGGAAGTTGCCGGCAGTGGCATTGCCAGAACCAACGGAACCGAGGGCACGATCGGTGCTACTTGATGCTCCATAGCTATACAGGTTGCCGGCAGTGCTGCCGCCATCGTTGGCGACGATTGAAGTTCCATTTCCGGTTCTTGAGGTGTACCAGCCACTCAATGTTGATCCGTTCGTCCAGGTGGTGGTTCCAGAGCTGATCAGGGAGTTGAAGTTTTGGCTATAAGCACTGCTCAAGGACAGGGCACCCACCGGAAGGGTGTAGACCGGGGTGCCCAGGGTGAGCCATTCACCGCGAAACTTCTTGAAGTTCTGCTGACTCAACTCTTTAGCTGCCAAGCCATTGTTATAGAAGTCCGTATCACCATTGTCCACCAACAGTTGGATCTGGCTGCTGCTGCTCAGGCTGGCGGGTAAATCCACGATCGATTCAAAGCTCCCCCCTGCAAGCAAGGACGTGAGATCAGCCAAACGCAAGACTGGTGCATCCGCTGCAAGACCTGTCCAGGTGTAGAGACGGAAATCGCTGGGTGCTGTGCCTGTAGCCGTATCCGATGGTCCAGCGATGATCAGGTAATCACCAGCAGAACTGCGCTTGATTTCTCGAATTGCACGGCCGCCGAGATCAAGCTCTATGGGAGCACCAATGCTGGCCGTTGTTGCCGAACCGGTCACCAGGTCTGCAAAGTTTGCGATCGGTGCGATCAAGGCCTTGTCGCGGCTTGTGGTGGGAACTTCGGGAGCGCGGAAAGCCACGTAGGCCGTTGTGCCGTTGGGTGCGATCGTTAACCCTTCGATGTTGAAACCACTGCCATCGACCGCTTCAGGAAGGACCCCCGGGGCTGCACTGGCCGTGAAGTTGTAGCCGTTGGCATCCCCCCAGCTGATCAGATTGGCCTTGAGGTTGTCGTAACGGCCCACATAACTGAGGCTGGTGGTTGCCCCGCTGCCTGAAACATCCGTCGCGAACAGGCGATTGCGGTTGGGGCGCACATCACCGCTGCTCGAGTTGCTGAGGGAACCGAGCCAAAAGATGCGGTTGCCCACGCGCAGCGATGCCTCAAGATCAACCTCCCGCGGCACACCCCCTGAGGTGTCTGTGAGCGCGAGGGAGGAGGTGAAGTCGAACCCAGCGATCGGCAGACCGGAATTGCTGCGGTCATACAGGCGCAACACCTGGTTCTCATCATCCGCCACCAGCATGAACTGGCTGTCGATCGCGACCGCTGTGGAAGCATCACTGGTGCCCGTGAAGAAGCGTGTGCTGCTGGCAGAAACCGATGGGGCGGAGGCTGCGTAGAGGATCACATAGGTGGCGCTGTTAATGCCATCACTCACGTTCAGGCTGATATCCGCGAAACCCACTCCGCTGGGATTGATCTTGAGATTGCGACTGGCACCCGAGCCACTGAGAGTGAGGTTGCTGGCGCTCACCACACTGCTGTTGCTGCTGCTCACCGTCACCGTGAGGCTGTTGACATCGCTATCCGCATCCGCGATCACAAAGTCGATACCGAATGTCTTGGCCGGATCTGTTGGATCATTGATCACACCGCTTACGGCGCCGCTGCCGCTTGCGGGCAGATTCAGAAAGCCAGTGGTGCTGCTGGCCTCTTGAATCGTCGGTGCTGCCGTGACGAAGTCGTTGTCGGTAATGGTGACGCTGGCCGTTGCATTGCCAAGGTTGTAGTTGCTGCTGCTTGTCAGCGTCAGCGAGATGGTCTCAGGACCTTCCACCAGCAGATCATCCACTGGTGTGATCGTGATGTCCACAAACGATTGGCCAGCAGCGATCGTTGCCGATCCGCTGAGCACCGGTGTGTAATCGGAACTGCTGGCTTGTCCAGTGCCGCTGGCAATGGCGTAGCTCACGGCGAGTGCACTGGTGATCGCACCGGTTCGGGCAATGCGGAACGTGCCAGGATTCAGGCTCGCTTCGGCGGCGCTAGCGTCGGTGCTGGCGATCGACACCACGGGTAGGCTTGAATTGGTTGTTGTGCCCGGAGAACCCGTTTCCGTGCCATTAAACGAGAAGGAGGCCCCATTCACCCCAGCCACACTCAGCGTGGCAACAGGGGAGGCACCAGATTTGTTGTCAAAGCTTGCTGTGGCTGAGGCAGAGCTGAAAATGACACCAGTCACCAGATTGCCAGCGGCATCGAACACATTCACCGCATCTCCAGAAGCACTCAGCCCCACACCCGAGCCGCCGTAGAAGCCGTAATTGAAGCCGCTCGGTGGGGTGGCAGTTCCAAACCAAGCGTTGGAGAAGTTGGCGAGGATGGTGGCATCATTGGCCCCGGCTGCATCGCTCTCCAGAAAGATCACCGAGCTGCCAGCGGCGATGGACGTCACACCGCGCAGCACCACTGAGTTGGCAAATGCGTTGCTGTTATCATCCATTTTCCAGCCATCCAGGCTCACAGCGCTGGCACTGTTGTTGCTCAGTTCAAACCAATCGGCTTGGTAGCTGCTGCTGTTGCCTGTAGGGTTGATCTCGGTGATCAGGATCTCATTATCCGCAATCGTGATCGCTTGACTGCTGCTGCTGCCGAGGCTGATTCCTGCCGAGGGATTGCTGAGCGTAAGGGTGGCGGTTTCACTGCCTTCAAACACAGCGTCATCGGCAATGGTGAAGGTCACGGAACCCGTGGTCTGACCGTTGCTGATCGTAATCAGACTATTGCTCAGAATGTAGTCGACTGCTGTGATGTTGCTCCCGGAAACACCTACCTCCACCGTCTGGCTGCCCACCACAGCAGCTGCTGCAGTGGCTGTTACCGTGATGATGGTCTGACCAGCTTCCGATCCTGCGGCAGCACTGAGCGAGAGATTGACGGGCGGCGGGCTGTCGTTGTCTGTCAGGGTGATTGTTTGCGACAGCGGGCTGCCGAGGGTCAGGCCACTGGACGGGCTGCTGATCGTGAGGGTGGCGGTTTCTGTGGCTTCGATTAGAGCATCGTCCACCACCGTGAAGGTGACCGACCCGCTTGTGCTGCCACTGGCAATGGTGATGGTGCTGTTGCTGAGGCTGTAATCCCCTGCGGTGATGCCAGAGCCTGTAACGGCCAGCGCAACGGTTTGGTTACCGGCAACAGCACTCGCTGCTGTTGCCGTGACGGTGATGACGGTTTGGCCTGCCTCTGAACCGCTGTTGCTACTCAGCGAAAGGCTAACCGTGGCTGCGGCCGGTGCTGATGAAAGGGTCGTGAGATCAACCCGCGAGGCATCACGAGCCGTGAAGTTTGTTGCCGCGCTGAGCGCAGTGATCGATTGTGAGTAGACGGCCGCGGAATTGGTAAATATAACGTTGTCCAGGTTTCCTACGTTCAGAACCTGACCAGCGGCGATCGTGGGTATGCTTGAGCTTTGTGCGCTGCCTGAGCCATAAGGGCTTACGCCAAAGCCGATGAAGGCGATCAGAATCGGCGTTCCAGTAAGGTATGTCCCGCTGCTGACGGAATAGGCGGTGAGGGAGTCACCGCTAGTAGAAAAAGAGAAGTTGGATGTATTATTATTGCTGTTTGCCAGCAGAGCCACAGTGCCTGCTGAACCACTCACCCCATTGAGTGAGACTGATGGGGTGGATCCACCGCCGCCGGTGATCAGGATGACAGTACCTGCGGCGATCCCTCCCGAAGGTGCTGTGTATCGGAGAAAGCCCTCGGTAGCTCGAAAGTAAGACGATGCTGCGCCAGCGATTCCGGTAATCCCTCCATCCGTGACAAAAAAGCTGTCTCCAGCTGCGATGGCATTCAGCGCGAGAATGGCAAACTGATCAGGATCAGTTGAATTGACGCCTACAAAAGCGAGGTCGCCAGCATTGATGGCCATACTGTTTTCTTGTCAGCGGGAGGGAAAATGCCTGAACTTGCAGAAGCTGGATGAAGAACCAGGCCTTCTTGCGGCAGACCTCGATCAAAGGGAGAGCCTAAAGAGAGATCAACATTCAGAGACAATCCTTTTTACGTCCTCCAGTGGCTGCAAACGTTATGATCTGAATAACAACAGATTAACAATTCACGGAATCTCGTCAGAGGGGCTATCGGGAATCGTTGTCGCCAGGCGGCACGTCTTCTACGAAAGCAATCCAGAATTACGACGATAAAGAGTCCCCATGCAAGGGCCACATCTCTACCAAGACGAGGCAACAACCTCACGCTGCGCCCCCGATGGGGCTCGACCCCTACACGGCGCAACCCTGGCGAAGCGGACGCGACGCCGCCTCGATCAGCCTCCAACCGGCCGCGACGCCAGCAGGTGCAGGCCCAAGCGCTCTGACAGGAAGGCGGCGGTGAGCTGACCCCGCACGCTGTTGCCGGACCGATCGAGGGGGGGCGAATAGGTGGCTAGACCGCCTTTACCGGGGGCCACGGTGATCATGCCGCCCGATACGCCGCTCTTGCCCGGCAGGCCGATGTCGTAGATCCAATCTCCGGAGGTTTCATACAGCCCCGCCGTCACCATCACCGCCAGCACCAGCTGGGCGATGCGCGGCGCGATCACCTGTTCGCCGCTCTGGGGTTGACGCCCTCCATTGGCCAAGGTGGCGGCCATCAGGGCCAGGTCGTGGGTGGTGACGCTGAGGGAGCATTGGCGTGTGTAGAGGTCGGTGCTGGCCTCGGGGTCGAACCAGATGCAGGCTTGTTCCTCCAGCAGGTTGGCGATGCCCAGATTGCGGCGATTCGTGGCCAGCTCTGAGGCGTACACCCCCTCATCAAGCTGCAGCGAATGGCCCGCGAAGCGGGAAAATCCCTGTTGGATGAACGTCCATTTTGCCTCCAGCGTGTCTCCCGGGGCCAGGCTGGTGGCGGCGATGGCTCCAGCATTCACCATCGGGTTGGAGAGGCCGTCATCGGCCCGCTCCACCGCCTGCACCGAATTGAAGGGCAGCCCCGTGCTGTTCACCCCCAGCTTCTCTCGCGCTTCCCGTTCGCCGATCGCCTCGCAGACCAAGGCATACAGAAACGGCTTGGAGATGCTCTGGATGCTGAACGGCACCTGGG
>JBIIIX010000178.1:0-6212 GCA_044234415.1 Cyanobium sp. | reverse complement strand
CTGATTCCACTGGAGCTCAAGCGCCAGCAGGACCGCGAACCCCGCTACGGCCAGGAACTCACCACACCGGTGATCACCAAGGAGCTGGCCCTGAGCCATCAGCGAGGCTCGCTGGCCATGGCGAGGACCCAGGATCCCAACTCGGCCAGCGCCCAGTTCTATATCGCGCTTGAGGCCCTACCCGAACTGGATGGCCGCTACGCGGTCTTCGGTCAGGTGATTGAGGGCATGGAGGTGGTTGATGCGATCCGCCAGGGGGACAAGCTGGTGAAGGCCAGCCTGGTGGAAGGAGGCAAGCTGGTGAAGGGGCAACCCTGAGGCTTGTGGCCGTTGAGCGGCCGAGGTCTGCCGCTCAACGCGTCTTCCCCTCGGCGGCCCATGGAGCGAGGTCTGCCAGAGCACGCCTCGCGGCCTGTTCCGCGCGGCCCGATCAGGCAGGCACCCGCTTGTCCAACGTGGTGGCCTTGAGCAACTCGGTGTTGATGCCGGAGGCGCGCTCCAGCGCCACCTTGCCGGTGCGAGCGATCTCGAGAATGCCGAAGCTCTCCAGCAGGCGCTCCAAGGCCACCAGCTTGCCGGGGTCGCCCACCACTTCCAGGGTCAGGGCGTCGTCGGCCACATCCACGACCTTGGCCCGGAAGACCTGCACCAGATCGAAGATGGCGCTGCGGTTTTCGGCGGGAGCCGCGACCTTGAGCAACATCAGCTCGCGCTCCACCGCCGGGATGGTGGTGAGATCGATCACGCCGAGCACATTCACCAGCTTGTCGAGCTGCTTGCTCATCTGCTGCAGGGTGTGATCGTCGCCCTCCACCACCATCGTCAGTCGGGAGACACCGCTCTTCTCAGCTGGCCCCACGGCCAAGCTCTCAATGTTGAAGCCACGGCGGGCGAACAGACCGGAAATGCGGCTGAGGGCTCCGGATTCGTCCTCCACCAGCACCGAAAGGGTGTGCTTCATGCGCGCGGACGGGAGGGGGATGCACAACCAGCCACGGTAGTGGCTGAGCGGCGCCTGCACAGCCCCCTGAAAGTGTTCCCCCCGGAAGGGCGCCCTCAGGAGACCGCCGGCAGTCCCTCCAGCCAGCGCAGCAGGGTCTGATTGAAGGTCTCGGCGGCTTCATCGTGGGGACAGTGGCCGCAGTCCTCGAGCACGACCAAAGGCAGCTCGGGCCGCCAGCGGCGGCAGAGTTCGGCCACATCCAGCGGCACCAACTGGTCCTGGCGCCCCCAGATCAGCAGCATCGGCCGGGCCAGCCGGGCCAGCAAGGCAGGCGCGGTGGCCCGGTGCGGGCGCAGGGCCATGGCGATGCTCATCGCCCGCAGGCTGCCCACGGCGCCTGGGCGACGGGCTGGACGGGCGATGATCCGCAGCAACTCGCCATCCGCCAGCACCGGGCTGCGGTAGGCCGACTGGACCCCCAGGCCCAGCAGGGGCGAATGGGCCAGCAGCGGCACGATCAGCTCCAGTGGCAGCAAGCGGCAGAGGAGGTTCACCAGCCAGCGCCGCAGCCGCCGCCGCCAGGGGGCTTGGCGGGGCGTGCGGTCCGGCGGGCCAGCCGCCGCCAGCAGAGCCGGATCGGGAAGCGGCGCCGCCACCACCGCCCGCACCCAGGCGGGAGCGAACACAGCGCAGCTCAGGGCCACTAACCCTCCCAGGGAATGGCCCACGAGCACGGCGGCCTGGCCAACCACCTGCTCCAGAAAGTCCTGGAGCTGCCGCGCCCAGAGGCGATTGTCGAGGGGGCGCCAACGCCGCGGGCCGGGTTGGTGGCTGGCGCCGAAGCCGAGCAAATCGAGGCCATAGACACACCAGCCGGCCGCTGCCAAGGGGGCGGCGTTGCGGCGCCAATGGCCGCTGCCGGCGCCGAAGCCATGCAGCAACACCAGGGCCGGACCGGATGGGTCGCCGAGCTGGCGCCAGTGGCACGGCAATCCGAACCAGTGCCAGGTGCCGTGCAGTCCCCAATCCAGGCCGGCGTGGGGGATGGCAGCGGCTTCTGGTGCGGCCTGGGGGATTGGCATAGAGGCCATCGGAGCGGTGTTGGATCCTCGGCCAGAGCGCAGGCTATGGGGCTGAGCCCCCTGTGCGCGGCCCCGCCGTGGGAACCCGCCGAATCGTCCTGCTGTGGAGTCTCGCTCTGGAGTCCCGCCACAGTGCCTGGGGATTGGGCCTCGCGATGGGGCCTCGCGATTGGATCTCGCGATTGGATGTCGCGATGGGGCCTCGCGATGGGACCGCCTGATCTGCAGCCAAGCTTCTTGTGTGTGCCGGTTCTCTCTGCCGGAGGGCTGCTTCAGTAAGGGGTGGCAAGCGCGGCGACAACGCCAGGGCGGCTTGAGATGGTCGATCACCGACCTTGGCGGCTGATCAGCCATGCCCTTGCTAACTGTCCCCAGACTGAGGCCACCGCCATGCCCGGCACCGAGCCACCTGCCGCCGAGTACCGCGAGGGGGCGGCCCTGTTGCGCACCGGGGCTGGATTCTTCCGCCCGGAGTCGAGGCCCGCCAGGGATCTCGGGGTGCTGCTGGCCCTGGATCTGGCCAACCGAGGACCGCTGCGGGTGCTGGATGCCATGGCCGGCTGTGGCATCCGCAGCTTGCGCTACGGGCTGGAAGCCGGCGCCTGCCAGCTGTGGACCAATGATGCCGATCCGGATCGGCTGCCCTGGCTGCGGCAGAACCTGGCCCAGCTGCCAGCCTCCCTGGCCTGGCAGTGCAGCAGCCGCACCGCCCAGGGGCTGCTGGCCAGCTGCCTGGAGCGGCGCCAGCGGTTCGAGTTGGTGGATCTGGACGCCTTTGGCTGCCCCAGCGCCCTGGTGCCGTTGGCGTTGGAGGCGGTGGCCCACGGCGGTGTGTTGTACCTGAACAGCAGCGATGGGCGTTCGCCCACCGGCCACGACCGTGCCGCCGCGGTTCGCCGGCTCGGGGCGGCGGCCCGTTCCCATCCGGCCCCCTGGGAGCTGGCGTTGCGGCTGCAGCTCGGGGTGCTGGCCCGGGCTGCCTGGGCCCAGGGGCGAGGCCTCACGCCCGTGCTGTCGTTCAGCGACGGGCGCACCTTTCGCACGGCGGTGCGGCTGGAGCGCCGGCCTCAGGCCCGTGAGGAGGCCCACCTGGGGCTGCTGGCCCACTGCCATCGCTGCGGCGAGCAGTGGGGCCAGAGCCTGCTGCGCCTGGACCGCTGGCGGGAGTGTGGCTGTGGGCCATCGACACCGCTGGCGGTGAGCGGCCCGCTGTGGATCGGCCCTTTGCAACACCAGGGCACGCTGGAGCGGCTGCGGCAGCTGGCCGAGGCTGCAGGCCCCGGCTGGATTGAGCCGGCCTCGATGCGGCTGCTGGATCGGCTGGCCCTGGATTCGGGGCTGCCGGTCCGTTGCTGGTCGATGGCGGAACTGGCCCGCCAGCTGGGCCAGGGGCCGCCGGCCCGAGCCGCCTTGCTGCGACGATTGCGCCAGGAGGGCTTCCAGGCCCATGCGAGCGCGGTGATGCCAGCCCAGCTGCGCTGCGACGCCCCCTGGGTCAGGATTTTGGAATTGGCGAGGGATGTGATCAGCGAAGGGGGTGCCAGCCCGGTAGGCCCGGTCAGGGCCGCCAGCAACCCCAGCTCAGCGGAGGAAGGGCCGCCCTGCGACGTACCGACCGCTGACGGGCCAGGCCCCAGGGTTCCCAACCCGGACGACGCTGGCGGCGGCGAAACTGTTGTGGATTCAGCTCTAGCCAGCGCGCCTCGGCCTGGGGAGGCTTGACGCGAGGGCCCTTGAACCGCAGGAGCTGACGAGAGCAAGGGAGACCCCCCTAGACATGCTGGGCCGGCAAACCCGGAACCGCTGATCCGGTGCAGGGTGAACGGATCCTTAGCCAGCGGCGCCCAGCGGACGCCGGCCTGGCGCAGCGAGATCTCGGGAGCCCACCAACAGCAACACCAGCAGCCACTGAGGGCACCCTGGGCGGCACAATGGGTGACCCCCGCTTTCCACGTTGATGGCCTCAGAGATCTTCGGCACCGCCGCCCTGTTCTGGGTCCTGATCCCCGTGGGCATGGTCGGAGGGGCGCTCTTGCTCAAGCTGCTGGACGAATGAACCAGCTCCCCCGGGAGCTGGCCACTGGGCACGCTGACGCTGTCGGTTGGCTCGCTACCGCCCAGCGAGATCGTGCTGGCTGGGTTCCAGCCCGGCGGTTCCCAGCCCACTCGGCTGGTGATGACTCGCCTCTGCACTCAGCCTGCTTGCATCTCGATCAGCGCCGCTGCAACACGGGCAAGCCGGCTGCCGAGTGTGCGGGTGCTTGCGATAACCACGGTCATCGCCTGGGCAACCCGCTGAGACCCATGCCACCGTCTTGAAGGCGATGGGCGCCGCGGCAGTTGTCCAGACCATGCCTAGGCATTGACCAATCTCGGGCAGATCTACTCGCGCAGATCTAAGTGTGGGCCAGCGGTGAGCTGCTCAGTGGCGAGACGGATCAGCTTCACCCGGTTCTGGTTGTCTTTGACGGCAGGACCTGGAATCGTTGGCAATAATCCAAAAGTGAATCGATTTGCTCAATCAGCAAGTAACCTGCGGAGCTTTTCCGTGAGTGTGCGCCCGATCCTTGCGGGAAATATTCACCCGCTCGCCAAGCGATCTAGCTCTTGAATGTCTATGCAATAGCCATGAAACGCCTGTCGTGATTTAGTCGTTTCCCCATTTTTCTAGGTAGGACTTGTAGCCAGCCTCCCAGTGTTCCCCTCCATAGCTACCGCCACTCTGGTGCGTAATGCAGATGGGCCAAGTGCCGATCCTCAGGCCGGCATTGCGTAGCTGCCGGCAAAAATCAAGGTCGTAGAAGTGGAAATCGAAGCGCTGGTCAAAGCGGATTCCAGCTTTGTCCAGGGTGGATTTCCTAACGCCCATCAGAACGCCGTCCAGAAGCTCGCATTCGCAAGGAACGGGTCCGTAGTGCTGGATCGAGCCGAACGGGTAAGCTCCAAAGCCAACCCGGCCACTCAGATTAGTTTCATCATCAATGGTCCAACTTCTGTCATGGAAACACCAGGCCGGCTGGCCACCAGAGCGGCGCTTACTCCCGGCGATGCCGACAACATCATAGACGTCAAGACCGGCCTGCAAATGGTCGCAGAGAGCAAAGTCCTCAATCCAGACATCGTCATGGATAAATAAGGCAGTTTCATCCTCCTGCATCAGCGAGAGGCAATGGTTATAAACCTGGGACAGGCCGGCTTGATTGGAATAAGCGAGCAAGGAGCGAATGCGAGAATCGAACGACAACCTGCTCAGCGATTGCCCCAACGGGCAAAATTGCCAAAACTCCTGCTCTGAGTAGCGTGTGGCCGAAACAATCACAAGGCGCATAGTACGGGGTCATGCTTTTTGACGGATGCGGGAGAAACCAATACCGGGTCTAAACCTTATCCTCGAGGCCGAATGCCCAGAACTCCAAGCTAGGCGGCTAGGGCAGTCGTTGAGCGACCTGGAAAGGCAACCGCATTTCCTTGTTTCAATATGAATCATGACGATTGAGTTGTCAAGCCGCAACAGCAATCAACACTTGGCTCTAAACAGGGCAAGAGTGAAAACAACCCACTGATCCGCTTCAGGCAGCTCCAGCATGGCGGCCAGGCAGGATTGACTGAAACAAGGCGACAGACCGTCACAGGTCAAAAAGCAGCTGAGCACAGATCGAATCATCAAGCCAAGCTAGTAGGATTAATCTGAGCTAGAAGGGAGAACAGATCGAATCAGGCGTCAGGATGAGCAACAGCTTGCTGCTCCACCTGGCTGCCGGCAAGCTTGGCAAGATCTTGGCTGAGCAACTGCAATGTGTCACGATCCAGATCTGCAAGAATCTCATGCAGAAGCGGCAAGCTTAGAGGCCGTTGGAACAAACGTTTTTTCTTGATGAAGCCAAAACCACAATTGCGCAAAGTCGCGGATAGAAAGATGGATGGATTTAGGTGTGGAAGATCCAGTTTTGTGAACGGCTTCAATTCGTCAATACAGCCATGCCGGAGCATTAAGCACTGCAGAAGCGGATACAAAGCAACAAGGTTGACCCCGGCAGAAGCCAGGGAGATAGACAGATTGATCTCGGCATCATCGATCAGGTTTTGACCGGTGAGGGTGGGATCTAAAGCGCTCCAGAACAGCAGCCAACTGACATCTGCAAGCAATGGTCGATTGGCAAGCAGTGCGTACCTTTGCAGGTGGTACC
>JBIIIX010000020.1:0-21035 GCA_044234415.1 Cyanobium sp. | reverse complement strand
CGACCGCCAGGGCCAGTTCACTGATGGTGGGGGTGCGGCCCAGCTCCTGACTCAGCTCACGTTGGCCTTTTTTGAGTTTGTTGAGTGATTCGGTGATGTGGATCGGCAGACGGATGGAGCGGCTCTTTTCAGCGATCGCGCGGGTGATTCCCTGGCGAATCCACCAGTAGGCATAGGTGGAGAACTTGTAACCACGCGTGGGGTCAAACTTTTCCACGCCCCGAACCAGGCCGATGGTGCCCTCCTGGATGAGATCCAGCAGTTCCATGTTGCGGCGGGTGTATTTTTTCGCCACGCTCACCACCAGGCGCAGGTTGGCAGCCACCATGCGCTCCTTGGCGCGGCGCCCCAATTGGAGGCGACGGCGCAGCTGGGCGGGGTTGAGGCCGGCCTCGGCCGCGAGCTTGGCATCGGAAGGATCCTGGTCGCCGGAGCGCAGCCGCAATTCCTGACGCAAATCTTCCAGGGCCATCAGATCCTGCACCTGACGGCCCAGGGTGATCTCCTGCTCGTGGCTGAGCAGCGGCACCCGGCCGATGTCATGCAGATAGGAGCGCAGGGAATCGGCGGAGGCGTTGGCTCCGGCAATGGCGGCTGCGGACGTGGCGACCGGAATCGAAGGCATCGTTTCCTAGTTACGAAACCTGGAGGTTTCGAAAAGGTACCACGATTTTCGGGCGGGTCCCCGACCCGGCCACGACGCGGGAGAATGGCCCCGGCCTTCCGGGCGTTGATGCCGCCGCCAGCCCTGCCCTCCGAACGCCTGCAGAAGTTGATCGCCGCCACGGGCCTCTGTTCCAGGCGGCGCGCCGAAGACCTGCTGCGGGCCGGTCGGGTGCGCGTGAATGGGCGGCCCGCCAGCCTTGGCGACCGGGCCGATCCCGATCGCGACCGGATCCTGGTGGACGGCCGGCCGCTGCGACCCGCCAACGCCTCGCTGACGCTGCTGCTCCACAAACCCGTTGGCGTGCTCAGCAGCTGTCGCGATCCCCAGGGGCGCCCCACCGTGCTCGACCTGCTGCCCGAAGCGATGCGCCAGGGCATCGGTCTGCACCCCGTCGGCCGCCTTGATGGCGACAGCCGTGGGGCCCTCCTGCTCAGCAACGACGGCCGCCTCACCCTGCGGCTCACCCATCCCCGCTACGGCCACGCCAAGACCTACCGGGTGCGGGTGGCCGGCCAGCCCAGGGCGGACGTGCTGGAGGCCTGGCGGCGCGGCCTGCCGCTGGATGGCGTCCCCAGCCAGCCGGTGCGGCTGCGCCAGCTTCATCAAGGCCCTCAAGACACCTGGCTGGAGCTGGTGATGCGCGAGGGCCGCAACCGCCAGATTCGCCGCACCGCGGCCCTGCTCGGTCATCCGGTCCGGGATCTGCAGCGGACCGCCATCGGCCCCCTGGGCCTTGGCGACCTGCCGGAGGGCGCATGGCGACCGCTCCGCCCCGCGGAGCTTGAGGCGCTGCTACGGCCTGACCCGCTCCATCCCCATCCCCCTGATCCCGCACTGCCGAATCCTGAACTGCGGTATCCCGAACTGCGGTATCCCGATCCGCCGCACCCGGATCCCTTCAACCAGGATCGCTGGCCAGCGGCTTCAGCGCGTCCCAGTTCAGCGCGTCCCACTTCAGCGCAGCGCACTTCAGCGCGGCCCACTTCAGCGCGGCGCAATTCACCACGGCCCACTTCGCTGCGGCCAGATTCACCGCAGCCAGATTCACTGCGGCCAGATTCCCCCCGGCCAAATTCCCCGCGGCCAGATTCGCGCCACATCGGCCCATGACCGCCCCGCCGCCACCGGCCCTCAATCCCTGGGCAAGCCTGGCGCAGCTGCTGCAACGGCTGCTGCTGCGGCTGAAGCGACAGCGCGGCGGCCGGGCGGCCGGAGCCGGCGCTCTGGCGGCGGGCCGCGTCGAGGATGGCTTGCAGCAGGTTGGGCAACGCTTGCAGCAGGCCCGCCTCAGCCGTGGGCTGGGCCTGCGCCAGCTCGCCGATGAAACCCGCATCAGCACCCCGGTGCTGGAGGCCCTGGAGCGGGGCTGGCGCGAGCGCCTCCCGGAGGCCGCTTACCTGCGCACCATGCTGCCGCTGCTGGAGGAGCACCTGCAGCTGGAACCCGGCAGCCTGCGGCAGGCCCTGCCCGCCCAGACGCCCCGCGGCCGCACCGCACCGCGAAGCCGCAAGGGGCTGTGGAGCCTTCGGCCCGGTTCGATCGAGGTGTTCAACAGCTGGTTGGGAAGCCTCCTCTATGCCCTGTTGACGCTGGTGGTGCTGCTGGGTCTGAACCGCCATCAACTGGTGCTGGCCCAGCGGGGTCTGCTCAGCATCGAGCCGTTGTCCACCGGGGCGATCCCCATGCCGACCGCCAGCGACGCCAGCGCCCCGGCCAGCACCCCAGCGGGAGGCGCCGGCGGATCGGCTGCTCCGGGCTCGCCAGCCTTGGGATCGGGAGAGCGGCCCCTTGGCGCCCAACGGCCGGCGGTCGCCTCCGCGAACGCGGGGCAGGGCCCCGTCGAGGACCTGCTGGCGGCGTTCCCGGAACTGAGGCCCCTGCGCAGCGCCGCGGCGGGCCAGAGCCTGGCGAAGCTGCGCCCGGAACGGCCCGGGTCCGATCTCTCCCTCGGCCAGCTGCGGCTTCAGCTATCGGCCCCAACCCGGATCAGCCTGACCAGCCGCGGCGGCAACAGTTCGCTCGCCGCGCTGCGCGGCGCGCTGGCCCTGCCGGTGTTGCCTCCCTTCGAGCTGCGCCTCGATCCCACCCCCGCGGCGGGAGCGGTGCGCTGGAACAACCAGCCGCTGATCGTTGACCGCGAGGGACGTTTCCGCTATCCGCCAGCGGCTCGGCCGTAGCGCGCCGCCATCTGCCCAAACCCGAACAGGGGGCCCTCCAGCGCGGCCAGGGGCCGGTCCAGCCGCCAGCTCCAGTTGCCTGAAATGGTGCCCGGGGTGTTGAAGCGGGCTTCATCACCCAGCTCCAGCAGGTCTTGCAGCGGCACCACCAGCAGTTGGGCTTGGGAGGCCAAACCCAGCTCCAGCAATTGCCAGGCGGGAGCGTGAATGGCTGCGCCGACAGCGGCGCCCACCCGATCCCGGGCCGCCTGGTCCAGCCCCTGCCACCAGCCCACGCTGGTGGGGTTGTCGTGGGTGCCGGTATAGGCCACCCAGCGCTCCCCCTCGAAGTTGCGGGGCAGATAGGGATTGGTCTCGTTGCCGTCGAAGGCGAACTGCAGGATCTTCATGCCCGACAGGCCGAAGCGGTCCCGCAGGGCCTCCACCGGTGGCGTGATCACCCCCAGGTCTTCGGCGATCAGCGGCAACCGCCCATCCGGCAGCAGCCGCCCACTGCAGCGACAGCGCCACCACAGCAGGGCCAGCAGCGACCAGCCCGGCGAGGGCCGCCAGGTGCCATGCTCCGCCGTGGTGTCACCGCCGGGCACGCTCCAGAACGCCTGCAGGGCGCGGAAGTGATCGAGACGCAAGAGGTCGAACAGGCTGAGCTGGCGCTCCAGCCGCTCCAACCACCAGCGGAAGCCCGTGAGGCGGTGGCGCCACCAGCGATACACCGGCCCGCCCCAGAGTTGGCCGGTGGCCGAGAAATAGTCCGGCGGCACGCCACTCTGCTGCTGCACTGATCCATCCCGATCCAGGGCGAACAGGCCGGGGCAGCACCAGGCGTCCACGCTGTCGTGGGCCACGTAAAAGGGCAGATCGCCCACCAGGCTGACGTCCCCCTCCTGGGCGCAGCGCTGCAGGCGCTGCCATTGCCGCTGCAGGAGCCATTGGAGCAGCGCTTCGCCCCGCAGGGCGTCTGCCTCCCGCCGATCCAGCTCGGCCAGGGCGCGGCGCTGGCGCTGGGCCAGCGGCGCTGGCCATTGCCACCACGGCAATCCCCCCTGCCGCTGGCGCAGCACCATGAAGCGACAGTGATCCCGCAGCCAGGCGCGTTGCCGCCGTCGCCAAGCCTCGAACGCCTGCCGACGCTCCGACGGCTGCCTCGCCAGATTCCCCTGCAGTGCCTTAAGCAAGGCGGCGGCGCGGGCGTTGGCCAGGGACGGCTCAAGCCGCGGCGCGCCGGCCTGGGCGCCGGGCAAGCCATCGCGCTCCTCCGCGCTCAGCCATCCCTCCGCCACCAGGTCGTCGGCGTCGAGGAACCAGGGGTTGAGGGCAGAGCCGCTGGGGGAGCTGTAGGGCGAACCGGTGGAGTCGGTGGGGGAGAGCGGCAGCACCTGCCACACCCCCACCCGCTCACGGGAGAGCAGGGCGATCCAATCGCGGGCGGCGGCACCAAAGCTGCCGCAGACGGGGCTGCCCGGCAGAGAGGAGACGTGCAGCAGAACGCCGCAGCCGCGCTGCGGCGTTGGGATGGCGGTTGAACTCACGGCGAGGGCAGCCGATAGCGGCTGATGATGCGGCGGGCAAACGTGGGGATGTGGCGGTCCGCCATGCCGGGATGGTGGCGCCGCAGCCAGAGGGCGTTGCGGGTGAAGTGGGAGTCGATCGAGAAGCGGCCGTACTCCAAGCCCGCCGGGCCGATCCGCTGCACCACGAAGCCCACCAGTTCGGCCAGCCAACGGGGCAGCCGCACGGCCCGGTCGTAGGCCTCGATTCCCTGCTGCACCGCCGCCCGCCGATCGCCGCGGCTGAACACCGGCGCCGTGTCGAGCTCAGCTTCCACCAAGGCCAGCAATTCGGCGCCGCGGTCGTTGCGTACCGTGATCCACTGCCGCCCGAAGCCGGCACCCATGTACCCCACCACCAGATCAGCGCCGGCATTGGTGTAATCGAAGCAGCTCAAGCAGCTGGGGGCGAACACATCCTTGAGCTTGGGGGTATCGAGGCCGAAGAAGGGCACGGTTTCCACCTCGCCATCGGCGTGGCGGAAGTGGATGCGGAAGTCCTGCATGAACTCGTAGTGCACCACCGTGTCGGGGGACCGGCTGGCGCTCTCCAAGAAAGTTTGCAGGCCCTCCCGGCTGACGTTGTCCACACAGGGGAGCCCCAACACATACAGCTGATCGAGGGGCAGGGTGGCCTGCACGGCCCGCAGGGCTTGCACCTGGCAGCCCACGGCGATGGCCAGCAAGCGGCGGATGCCGCTGCCGGGCAACTCCTCCAGCACCTTCAGGTTGGGGGAGAGGGTGGGTTTGTTGACCCGGGCCGCCAGCACCTGCTCAGGGGTGCGCGCCAGCACCGGCACCGGCGTGAAGCGATCCTCCGGGCTCTGCCCCACGCACAGCACCGCATCCACCAGGCCGCTCTCCAAGGCCCGAACGCCGATGCGGCTCACGATGCCGGTCCACTGGGCGCCCTCAATCGGCTGGCGCAGGCGGGCGGTCAACATGCGCTGCTGCACGCCGAAGTAGAGCTCGTCCTCGTCGTCCAGGCGACGGCTGCGGCCGTGGGCCCGTTCCTCAAGGGCCTCGAAGCGCTGCTCAAGAAAGGCGCAGGCGGAACGCACATAGGCCACCCAGCGGCTATCGCAGAGACCGCATTGGCTGCAGAGATCCTTGGCCGGGTAGACGCTGCCGGGAGCCAGGGGCCGGGCCCGCTCGTGGGGCGCCAGGGCGGGCGGCGGGGAAGGGTGGGCGGCAGACAACGGGGCGTCGCGGCGTCCGGAACCTCAACCTATCGGGGCGGCGCCGTGGGCTGGGCGAGAGTGGGAGGCCCCACACGCCCTTGCGGGCAGCGATGCCGGACCGTCGATCGCGCCGATCTTCCTCCTCCTCCCGCGGCGCCCGATCCGCCAAGGAGAGGCGGGCTACCGGTCCGCTCCAGGCGCTGCGCTCGCCGCGCATTTGGCAGCACGGCGCCCTGGTCGCCGCCGGCGCGGTGGTGGGCCTGGGTCTTCTGGGTCTGGTTTGGCGGGAACAGGACCCGGGCCTGGAAGCGGAGTCACCCGCCAGCCCCGCCAGCCTGGGCGATGTGCCGCGGCGCCCCGTCACCGTGCTGCTGATCGGCAGCGACAGCGACCAGCTCAAGGCCACCAGCAACGGGGCCGCCCCCCGAGGTCCCGCCAACAGCGACGCGCTGGTGCTGGTGCGCGTCAACCCCAAGGGGCCCATCCAGGTGCTGAATCTGCCCGTGGAGCTGGCCGTGCAGCTGCCCGGCCAGAAGCGGCCCCAAGCCCTGGGAGGCCTGTATCACCAGGGAGGTCCGGCGCTGGTGGCGGAGAGCGTGCGCGATCTGCTCGGCCTGGAGCGCCCCAATCCCGATCGCTATGTGGTGCTGCCCCGCGCGGCGATGCGCGCCCTCGTGAACGGCATCGGTGGGCTGGAGATCAGCCCGCCCAGGCGGATGACCTATGAGGACAAAACCATGAAATATCGAATCGACCTACAGGGGGGCCTGCAGAAGCTCGGTGGCGCTCAGGTGGAGCAACTGCTGCGGTTTCGGGAGCGCAACTTCGGCGAATCGGGCCGGCGGGCTAGCCATCAGCTGGTGGAAACCGGGCTGCGCGAGCGCCTCAGCCAACCCGAGCAGCTGGTCAAGCTGCCCGGATTGCTCCAGAAGCTCAGCGGCCAGGTGGATTCGAACCTCAGCCCCGAGGAGGTGTTGAGCCTGATGGCGGCGGCGCTGGAGCCCTCCCAGCGGCTGCAGTACAGCACGCTGCCCTTGAGTCCCGCCAAACCCGATCAGGGGCCTTTGCGGCAGCTGGAGAGCTCGGCACCGGCCCAGCTCTGGCCGTCGCCCTGAGGCATCTCAAGCAAGATCCAACTGAGCCAGCCGCAGCCGCAGCAGCGGCAGCGAGCTGGCCGCGAGCAGGCATCGCGACGCCTCGTGCTCAACCTGCGGCGCCGACTCGCCCGGGGCGTCATCGGGCCGTGGCAGCCAGCCCAGCCAGGGCAGAGCATCGGCTCGCCGTTCTTCGTCGCACCACTCACCACCCCATTGCACCAAGCCCAGCAGCGGCGCCCGCCACTGGCGCAGCAACGCCGCGGCCGCGGCCGGCCGGCCGGTATCGAGTTCATCGCCACGGACCAGCAATAGGCAGGGCTGGCGCCAGGCCCCGAGGGCCTCGGCCCAGCAGCCGCTGGCGGGCAGGGGCAGCCCTGGATCCAGCGGCAGCGGCGCCAGCCAGCCGCTGTCGGCGTCAGCCGTTGGGGCATGCAACCCCGCCAGGGCCATGCTGGGCGCTTCTGGCGGGGTGAGGGCACGCAGCCGCAAGGCCAGCGCCGCCGCCAGCGCCGGGGCCGCGGCCTCCATCAACGCCGCGATGGCGGGGCGGCGGCCCAGGGCCGCCAGCACCAGCCGCAACGGCTGCTGTCGGCCGCCATCGGCCAAGGCGGGAGGAGAAATCGTCATCACGGGGGCTGCTTCCCGACCGGCACGCTTCTACCATCAATTCGTGCAGCGCCGCTGACACCAGCCTTGACCAGCTTCCCGACGGCCGAACGCATGGTTTCCCCAGGCCAGCCGATGGCTCCAACGTTGCCCGCTCGGTCCGCCGCCGCGGCGTCCACACGCCTTGATCTCAGCAGCAGCGCCGCCAACCACGACAGCCGCCGGTTGCGTCTGTTCAGCGGCAACGCCAATCCCGAACTGGCGCGAGAAATCGGCACCTACCTGGGGGTGCCCGATGGACCGCGGGTGATCAAACGCTTCGCCGATGGCGAGCTCTACGTGCAGATCCAGGAGTCGATCCGTGGCTGCGATGTGTTTTTGATCCAGCCCACCTGCGCGCCGGTGAACGACCACCTGATCGAGCTGTTGGTGATGGTGGACGCCTGCCGGCGGGCTTCCGCGCGGCAGATCACGGCCGTGCTGCCGTACTACGGCTATGCCCGCGCCGACCGCAAGACAGCGGGCCGGGAATCGATCACCGCCAAGCTGGTGGCCAACCTGCTGGTGAAATCGGGAGTGGACCGGGTGCTGGCGATGGATCTTCACTCCGGCCAGATTCAAGGGTATTTCGATATCCCCTGCGATCACATCTTCGGGTCTCCGGTGCTTGTCGATTACCTCACCAGGCGCCAGCTGGATGAGCTGGTCGTCGTCTCCCCCGATGTGGGCGGCGTGTCGCGGGCGCGGGCCTTCGCCAAGCAGATGCACGATGCGCCCTTGGCGATCATCGACAAGCGCCGCTCCGGCCACAACGTTGCCGAAAGCCTCAATGTGATCGGGGATGTGGCGGGCAAAACCGCCGTGTTGATCGACGACATGATCGACACGGGCGGCACCATCTGCCAGGGGGCGCGGCTGCTGCGTCGCAAGGGAGCCGCCAGGGTGTTCTGTTGCGCCACCCATGCGGTGTTTTCACCACCGGCTTGCGAACGCCTCTCGGAACCAGGATTGTTCGAAGAGGTGGTGGTCACCAACAGCATTCCGCTCACCCCGGAGCGCCGCTTTCCGCAGCTGCGGGTGCTGTCTGTGGCCGCCATGCTGGGGGAGGCCATCTGGCGGATTCACGAGGAGAGTTCGGTCAGCTCCATGCTGCGCTGAGCGGGCCTGCCCAGGCGCCAGGTCGCCGCAACGGTGCCCTGGCAGCGCTGCGGCGACCTGGCAGCGCGGTGGGCAGAATCGCTGAAACCTGGCGCCCATGGCATCCCCTTCCCACAGCTCTGTAGCTCCGCATCGGCGCCGACGCGGGGGGAGGCCGATCCGCTGGCGAGCGAGGCGGGCTGGGGTGGGTTGGTCGGCCCTCGCTCGCTGGCTGGGGGTGGATCCCCTGGCCTGCCAGCGGGAGCTGCATGCCGGTTGGAAACGCCGCCTGCCGGTCTGGCTCACCCTGGCGCTCACCACCGCCCTGCCCCTCGGCGCCCCGTCGGCGGCCCTGGCCGCGAAGCTGCCGGAGGCGATGGGCCGTCGCGTGGGGGTCTGGCTCACCAACAGCCCCAGCCCGCTGTATTACGACCCCGATCGCATCGAGAGCGCGGTGCGGGAGCTCGCCAGCAGCGGCTTCAACACCCTCTATCCCAACGTCTGGAGCCGCGGGGCGACGTTCCACACCAGCCAATACGCCCCCACGGAGCCCGAACTGTTGCGTCGCGCCTCGGGATTCGACCCGATCTGCCGGATCACCCGATCGGCGCAACGCAACAACATGCAGGTGATCCCCTGGTTCGAGTACGGCCTGATGGAGCCGGCCGATGCCGAGGTGGTGCGCCAGCATCCCGATTGGGTGCTGCAGCGCTCCGATGGCAGCAGCCTCTACGCGATGCACGGGGCTGACCTGAAGACCTCGCCGCTGCGCGATCTGCGGGTGTGGCTGAATCCAGCCCATCCCGGGGTGCGCCAGCGGTTCATCGGCCTGATCCGGGAGATCGTGCAGCGCTGCGGCGTCGATGGCATCCAGCTGGATGACCACTTCGCCTGGCCGGTGGAACTCGGCTATGACCCCACCACCGTGGCGCTCTACCGGCAGGAGACGGGCAACGACCCGCCCGCCGCCTACGACGATCGCTTCTGGATGCGCTGGCGGCGGCAGAAACTCACGGCGCTGCTGCGGGAGCTGCGGGCGGCGATGGAGCAGGTGTCGGGCCCGCGGCGCACGGTGATCAGCCTCTCGCCCGGTCCCTTTCGCTTCGCCTACAACCAATGGTTGCAGGACTGGGAGCTCTGGGCCCTGGGGGGTTTGATCGATGACCTGGTGGTTCAGAACTATGCCTATTCGGTGAAGGGCTTCGCCCGCGATCTCGACCAACCGGCCCTGGTGAAGGCCCGCGGCTGGGGGATCCCCGTGGAGATCGGGGTGCTGGCTGGCTTCGGCGGCCGCACCCCGGACATGGCCATCCTGGCCGAGAAGGTGCAGCTGGCCGCCGCCCGGGGCCACGGAATCATCTACTTCTACTGGGAGGGGCTCTGGGGCCAGCACGCTGGGCCCGAAGGCGCCAGCTTCCGCCGCCAGATGTTCCAGCAGCTGCATCAGGTGGCCTTCGGGGCGGGCTCTGGATCGGATGGCGGGGGCGGCCTGGGTGGGGGCGGACTGGGCGGGGGCGCCTGGCGACCACCGCCGCCCTCCAGGTTGAGGGTTCCTCCAGCACCGCCGCCGCCGCTGCCGTCCACCCCCAGCCGGCCCAGCCCCTGGATGCGCGAGCAGCCCGTGTTCCTGCCGCCCTTGCCCTGAGCCGCCGAGCCGCCTTTTCAAGGCTTCGCCCGGCCGGGGAACGCTGCAGCGCACCCGACCAGGCCCCTCTGCCCCGACGCCAAGACTCAACCGGCCAGGCACTGCTCCACCAGTTCCCGGCTGTTGGTGGAGAGGGGCGCCGCGCGCAGCTGGGCCAGCGCATCGGCCATCTGGGCGGCGCGTTCGGGGCCATAGCTGCGCCACCTGCTGAAGGCTTTCACCAGGCGGGAGGCGGTGATCGGGTTGCGCTGGTCGAGATCGGCGATGCGCTGCGCCAGGAAGCGGTAACCGCCGCCATCGGCGGCGTGGAACACGGGGGCGTTGCCCACCAGCCCGCCGAGCACAGCCCGCACGGAGTTCGGCGCCATCGGATCAAAGCGGGGATGGGCCAGCAGCCGCTCCACCCGCTCCAGTCCGTCAGCGAAGGGGGCTCCGGCCTCCAGGGCAAACCAGGAATCGAGGATCACCGGCCGCTCCTGCCACCGATCGTGGAAGGCGTCGAGGGCCGCGTGGCGCTCGGGCAGGGGCCAGGGCTGCAACGCCCGCAGCCCGGCGCGAGCCAGGGTCATGGAGCTGCTGTCGACAGCGGCGCGGGCGGCGGCGATGGCGGCCGGGTCGTGGGCGGCCACGCGCCAGCTCCAGATCATCGCCGTCAGGCGCCGATCTCCCTGGCCGGCGGGCCAGGGTTCGCTCCAGCCGGGGATGCAGCCATCCAGGGCTGCGGCCAGGGGCGCGGCGAGGGCTTCGCCGAGCCGGCGCATCAGCCCCAGGCGGGCGGCATGGAGCGCTGGTGGGTCGGGGGGGCCGCCGCTCGCCTCCTCAAGCTCCGCCAGCCCGGGGAGTTCCATCAGCAGCCCCCGGCTGGTTTGGGCGAGGGTTGAGTCGTAGAGGATCGCTCCATAGGCATCGATCAGCTCCTCCTCCAGGCGCTGCTCGGGAGCACCGGAGGCCCGGGCCAGCACCGCCTGGCTCAGCAGCACCTGGGCGGCATCCCAGCGGGCAAAGGGATCGCTATCCCAACGCAACAGGTGCACGAGTTCGGCCGGAGGCCGCCCGATCTCGAGCCGCACGGGCGCGGAGAAGCCTCGCAGCAGCGAGAGCGCTGGTGGATGGGAGCGGGCCGGCAAGCCCACGAAGCGCAACCGCTGTTCCGCCTGATCGAGGATGAGCAGGCGGGTGCGCTGCCCCCAGCGATCGGCGGGCAGCTGGTCGGCATGGGCCTCGGCGGCGGATTCCCCCTCCAAGCGCAGGGTGAGCGCTTGACCGTCCTGGCCGATCGCCCCGAGGGCCAAGGGCAGCACCAGGGGTTGCTTGGTCGCCTGCCCGGGGGTGGGGGGGGTGTGCTGGCGCAGGGTCAGCTCCAACACGCCGCTGGCATGCCAGCGGCGCAACACCTGCAGGTGGGGGGTGCCGGCTTGGTGGTACCAGCGGCGGAAGGCGTTGAAGTCGAAAGGGGGATGGACATCGCGACCGGATGCGGCCCAATCGGCCTCGGCCGCATCCCGCAACGCCGCCAAGAAGTCGTCGCAGGTGGCGGCGGTGCCGTCGTGGCGCTGGATATAAAGGGCGATGCCGCGCCGGAAGGTCTCCTCGCCCAGCAAGGTGTGAAGGCAGCGGATAACCTCAGACCCTTTTTCATAGATGGTGGTGGTGTAAAAATTATCGATCGCCTGGTATTCATCCGGCTGGACTGGATGGGCGGTGGGGCCAGCATCCTCCCGGAATTGGGTGTTGCGCAACAGCGCCACGGTGGGAATGCGAACCTGGGCACGGCCGTGCAGATCGGCACTGAAGCATTGATCGCGGAACACCGTCAGCCCCTCCTTCAAGGAGAGCTGGAACCAGTCGCGGCAGGTGATGCGATTGCCGGTCCAGTTGTGGAAGTATTCATGGGCGATCACACTTTCGATCCGCTCCAGCTCGTCGTCGGTGGCAGTAACAGAATCGGCCAACACAAGCTTGGAATTGAAGATATTCAGGCTCTTGTTTTCCATGGCACCCATATTAAAATGGCGCACCGCAACAATGTTATATTCATCCAGGTCGTACTCCAGGCCATACACCTCTTCATCCCAGCGCATCGCGCGCTGCAGCGAAGCCAGGGCATGGGCGGTGTAGGCGATGTCGGCCGGTTCCACCCAAAGGCGCAGCTGCACCGTGCGGCCACTGGCGGTGCGGAAGCTCTGCCTCACCTCCTCCAGCTGGCCAGCCACCAGGGCAAACAAATAGGAGGGTTTCGGGAAGGGGTCATCCCAAACGGCGTAGTGGCGTTGGCCCCTGGCCGCCTGCGGCAGAGCACCCGTCTCGATGCAGTTGCCATTGCTGAGCAGCACCGGGTAGCGCTCCTGATCGGCCTCCAGTCGCACCCGAAAGCGGCTCAGCAGGTCGGGGCGATCGGGGTGCCAGGTGATGCGTCGGAAGCCCTCGGCTTCGCACTGGGTGGTGAACAGGCCGCCGCTCACATAAAGGCCTTCCAGCGAGGTGTTGCGCTGCGGATCGATGCGCACCACGCTCTCCAACAGGAATGGCCGGGGCGGCGGGGCCAGCAGTCGCAGCAGGTCCTGCTCGCGCCGCAGGTCTGTCTCGACCAGCGGCACGCCGTCGATCGCCAGGGAGAGGGTCTCCAGGTCGACGCCCCGCAGCTCCAGCGGCGGCTGCTCGGGGCCGCTCGGGCCGGAGTGGGCCTGCCAGTCCGCCCAGCCCAGGGGATCGGGTTCCACCGCCAGCGTGGCGGCAACCGTGGTGTGATGGTCGTCGAGGCACACCTTCAAGTCGGTGCGCAGCAATCGCCAAGGCGAAGGGCGGTAATCGCTGAGCCGCACGGGCGCGGGCCATTCAAGGTGGGCCAATCCTAAAAAGGCCAGCACCCCGAACTCAATCCAGAGCACGGCCTGCCCAGCCCCGGGGTAACGGCCACAAACGATCAGGGTTGGGCCCAGAAGGGACTGCGGAGCACCACCTGGGCCGCCGCGGTTACTTGGGAGCGGGAGCCGGCTGGCCACCGCCCTTGCCGCCGGCCTGCTGCAGGGCCGCCTTGACCTTGGTCATCACATCGGCCGGGACCTCCTTGGGACAGATCTCCGAGGCGCCGATCACGGCGGAGTTGACCGAACCCTTGCGCAGGTCCTCAATCGAGAGCGGTTTGTTGCCCACTTGCTGGATCTCGCCTTTGTGCATGCCGAGGATCAGCTGGGCAATCGTTTCACCAGCGATGCCCACCGCCTTGTCGAACTCCACGCCGGCGGAGCGGGCGATGCAAACGTTGACCGAAGCGATTCGGGTGTAGAGATTCATTTCCTGGGCAGTCGCCGGAGCGGCCTGAGCCGCCACGGGATTGAGCAGCATCGGCATCGCCACCAAGGGGGCGACCAGGAGAAACCGGCTGCGGCGAAGCAGGGAGAACAAAGTGGTGAATCCGGACAGGGCCATGCTGCTGCATGGAGGCGCCGGCTGCCCCTCAAGTGGCCGGTTGATCAGGCCGGCTGGTCAGCTGGCTGAGGCGCTCCGGCCAGAGGGGTTCCAGCTGGCTCGATCCGAATCTCGTGGTGGATCTCGGCCAGATCAAGGGTTCCATCACGCCAGCAGTAGATGGAGCGGGAGCGGTAGCGGTCCTGGTCCACCAGGCGAATGCTCTCGTGAACGTCCCAGCCGCCATAGTGAGACTCGAAGATCAGCTCATGCTCGTCCACCTGGCGGATCTGGCTCTTGTTGGGCGTTCCATCCAAATAACCGGTGGTGCGACGCAGCTGATGACCGCAGAGATAAGCCTCCATCGCGCCTTCACGCACATAGCGCGGTTTGCGCTCGAAAAAGTCGTACTCCTGCTCCGGCCACCAGCTGAAGCGATAGGCGGCCTCACCCTGAACTGGTTCCTGGAAGCTCTCGATTCGCAACCGCATATCCACGCGCAACACATCGCCATCGGCGAAGAAGTAGAGCCGGCGCGAGCGCCAGAGCCCGAGGTTGCGGGAAAACCAACGCCGCAGGCCGTTGTCCAGCTGGATGCGGCTGACCGGCTTGGCGAGCGGAATGGGACGCTCGGGCACATGGAACGGGGTGGGTGCTCCCAGACCCGATCCGGGGAGTTCGGGCGGGCTGTTCATCACCGGTCGTATGCGACCGCCATCCAGAAGGTTCCCCTTTCATAGCCCCAGCCGGTCGGTTTGTCTTGCCGGCCAGCGGCAATCCCCCCTCGGCGTTCGGTCCGTTGGGGGGGGGAGGCCAACTGCCGGACGCTCCCCACTGGAGCGGGCCAGGTGCCCGCGAGCAAAGGGTGGAGTGTTCGCGTTGGCTCCCATAGGCTGGGCAGGCCTGATGAGTGGGGATAGTGCGCGCCGGGGAGGATGACCTCCAGTTCAGGTCGCCGGCCGGCGAGTCCCAGGCTGAAGGCTTGCTGCAACCCAGCCTGCGGCTGTTGCTGGTGGCCACTCGTCAGCATTTGGCCACGCCAGACCTGCGGGGCCTGCTCACCCTGCTGCGCACGGAGGATTGCGGCTTCGAGATCGCCCTGGAGATCGCCGATCCGGCCAAGGCCCCGGAATTGCTGGAACTGCACCGCCTCGTGGCCACGCCGGCTTTGGTGAAGCTGGATCCGCCACCGCGGCATGTGTTTGCCGGCAACACCATCACCTTGCAGCTGCGCAACTGGCTGCCCCGCTGGAAGCACGCGGAGGTGGTGAGCACCTTGGGCAGGAGCCTGGGGCCGCAGGAGTTCGATGGCAGCCGCAGCCAGCGGGAGGTGCAACTGGAGGACCAGCTGCTGGTGATGCGCCAGGAGAACGAAACGTTGATCGAGCGCCTCGGCGTGCAGGAACGGCTGCTGCGGATGGTGGCCCACGAGCTGCGCACCCCCCTGACAGCCGCCAAGTTGGCGTTGCAAAGTCACGGTCTCGGCCAGATCGATGAGCCCCGCTTCCACGATGTGCTGCGGCGCCGGCTCGACGACATCGAAGCCCTCTCCCGCGACCTGCTGGAGGTGGGCACCACCCGCTGGGAGGCGCTGTTCAACCCCCAGCGGTTGTCCATGGGGCCGGTGGTGGCCGAGGCGATCCTGGAACTGGAAAAGCTGTGGGTGGGCCGCAACCTGGAGTTTGTCACCGATATCCCGGCCGATTTGCCGGATGTGTACGCCGACCAGCGCCGCATGCGCCAGGTGCTGCTCAACCTGTTGGAAAACGCCCTCAAGTTTTCGCCGGACATGGGCCGCGTCAGCCTCACCCTGTTGCACCGCACCAGCCAGTGGGTGCAGGTGAGCGTGTGCGATAGCGGGCCGGGCATCCCCCGCGATGAGCAGCAGCGGATCTTTCTGGATCGGGTGCGGCTGCCCCAAACCTCCGGCACCACCTCCGGCTTTGGCGTGGGTCTTTCCGTCTGCCGCCGCATCGCCGAGGTGCACGGCGGCCGCATCTGGGTCGTGTCTGAACCGGGGGAGGGAGCCTGCTTTCATTTCACCGTTCCCGTCTGGTCAGGGCAAACGGGTTAGTCGCTCTCGCTCAGCGGCCGCTCTGGCCCGGCGATGGCCCCGGCCAGGCGGCTTTCGCTCAGGCCTGGGGGGGGCGGGGCAGGCGAACCGTTGCCGGCGCGCTCGGCCAAGCTCAGGGCGGCCGTTGTGCCTGGCCCTCTGCCAGAACCTGTGCCTTGACGAAGGTCCCCACCGCCCCGTAGTTTCCAATCAGCAACGGCGCGATGCAGCGTCGATCGGCCCTGCCGATCGAGCCACGCCTCACCAAGCCGTTGTGGCCTCGCCCCCATCGTCTAGAGGCCTAGGACACCTCCCTTTCACGGAGGCGACAGGGGTTCGAATCCCCTTGGGGGTATCAGATACAGGGCAGATCTAGGTCCTGTCCATCACCTTGCGAACGGGCCGGGGTTACTGATTCCCGACGGGCGTGGCGCTCAAGGGCCCGCTGTGCGCAGCTCAGCCTGGCGAGGTCCCATTCGCGGCCAGCAGCCAGGTGAGCGCGGCAATCACCCGCTGCTGTTGCTGTCTGCCGGCAGGGGCTGTCTACCCGCAGGGGCTGTCTCCACGCGGCGGCTGTCTCCTTGCGGCGGCTGTCTCCTTGCGGCGGCTGTTTCCACGCGGCGGCTGTTTCCACGCGGCGGCTGTTTCCACGCCGCGGCCCTCTCCACGCGGCGGGGACGCCGACCGCCATCAATAACCATCTCGGCCCGATCGATCGAGACGCCGCTTCGCGGCGAACCCAGCCCGCGCTGCCCGGGCAAATGGCGTCAGAGCGGCTCCTGGCGCCCCTTTAGGCGAGGAGGGTGGCGCGGCGCTGGGCTTCCTGCTGGACGCCGCGCAGATTGGAGGCAAGGTCCTGCTGGAGGCGTTGCTCGATTAGGCCGATGGGCATGCCGGGCTTGCCCTGCACCGTGAGCTCGTACAACAACCAGGAGCTGATCCCATCGCAGCCGACGCGCCAGGCCCCCTCGAAGCAGCGGAAGTCGCCCTCAACCAGGGTGAAGCGGAGGCTGCCATGCTGACGATCCTCCTCCAACTCCAGCAGCACCCGGGCGGAGAAGCGCATGCCACAGAACTGTTGGCTGCCCACCTGCTCCAAGCCCACCCGGTTGCCACGGCGCCAGAGCAGGCGGGAGCTCTGCAGGTTGGGAATGAAGCAATGCAGGTTGGCGTAGTCCGTCAGGACGGACCAGAGCCAGTCGGGATCGAGGGCCAGCCTCAGCTTCACCGCGAGGCGGCGAACTCCGCCCTGCTGACGTTCCATCTCCTGCTGAATCGTGTCGAGGAGACAGCTGGCGTCCCCGACCGGCTCAAGCATGGATCGGGGCGATGGAGTTGGAGGAGCCAGGAGCTGCGACAAGAGGGCAAATCACGTGTGCAGGTCAGGGCCGACACCGAAAACGGGTGAGCGGCGGTGGGTCAGCGCTCGGCGAAGCGGTTTGGCAGCGCCGGAGCCTGAAAGGAGGGCGCGGGCGGCGAGGCCAGCGCTTTTGGTCACCGATGGGCCGGGAGTAGCGCGAGGGCGACCCGGCTGGACCGTGGATCGGCGGAACCCGAGCGGGCAGCCGCTGAAACAAGCCGGTGGAGCGGTGATTTTGACTCAACTTAACCTGATTTCGCGGCTTTGCGCGGTCCCCGTCTGGGGGGCCTGAGAGCGGGAACCCGGGTACTTATGATCGGCCGGCGTTCCGGCGGTTCCACTGAATATGCGCGTTTCCACGGGTCAGCCCAGCCGTGCCGACAACCGGATGTTCTCGGTTGTGGTCGAATCCCTGGGCATCGGCCGGCAGCGGCGCTCCCAGCGCACCCTCACCGTGCCCTTTGAGCGTCTGCAGTCGCTGATGCAGACCATCGCCCAACAGGGTGGTCGAATTGTGGCGATAAACGAAGCTGAGGTGCAAGCTGCAGGGGCCACCCCAGATTCGGTGGCTCCCGCTCCTGCCGCCGAGGCCCCTAACCCCGCCCCTACTCCGAAAGTGAGCTCCTCCGCCCACGCCGACGTCCCGGTCAACCTCTACAAGCCGAAGACCCCCTTCATCGGCACCGTCACCGGCAACTACAGCCTGCTGGCCGAAGGCGCCATCGGCCGGGTGAACCACATCACCTTCAACATCAGCGGCGGCGACCCCAATCTCCACTATGTGGAGGGTCAATCGATCGGGATCATCCCCGATGGCGAGGACGCCAACGGCAAACCCCACAAGCTGCGCCTCTACTCGATCGCCAGCACCCGCCACGGCGACAACCTGGAGGGCAGCACCGTGTCGCTGTGCGTGCGGCAGCTGCAATACGAAAAGGACGGCGAAACGATCAACGGCGTCTGCTCCACCTTCCTCTGCGACATTGAAGAGGGAGCCAAAGTGAAGATCACCGGGCCGGTGGGCAAAGAGATGCTGCTGCCACCCGATGAGGAGGCCAACGTGATCATGCTGGCCACCGGTACGGGCATCGCACCGATGCGCGCCTATTTGCGCCGCATGTTCGAGCCCGGTGAGCGCGACAAGAACCCCGGTTACCAGTTCCGCGGCAAAGCCTGGCTGTTCATGGGGGTGCCGAAAACCGCCAACCTGCTCTACGAAAACGATTTTCAGCGCTACCTCTCCGAGTTCCCCGATAACTTCCTTTACACCAAGGCGATCAGCCGCGAGCAGGAAAATGCCAAGGGCGGCCGCATGTACATCCAAGACCGGGTGTTGGAGCACGCCGAAGAAATCTTCTCCCTGATCGAAGATCCCCGCACCCACGTGTACATGTGCGGCCTGCGCGGCATGGAGCCGGGCATTGATGAGGCGATGACCGCCGCAGCCGCCGCCAAGGGGCTCGACTGGGCTGAGCTGCGCCCCAAGCTCAAGAAGGCCGATCGCTGGCACGTGGAAACCTACTGAGCGGCACTGCTTCCGCACCGTCAACGCCGATTTCGATTCCGGCCGCCCCCCGGCCGCTGATAGCGAGGGCCGCCGCGGCGGCCCTTTTTGCTGGCTGCCCAGGCCGGACGCCCCGGCCCCGCTGATCCGGGAACGCTCACAGTGCACGCTGCCTCCCGCCTGGAGGGAAGCGCGGTTCGGCATCCGTCGTTAAACCAGAGGAACCGGCACTGCAGCGATGTCCGCAATCCTCACCAATCCCTTGCGGGTGGGCCTGCGCCAGGAGCGGGTGATCACGCCGCAGTGCATCGTGATCTTCGGAGCCAGCGGCGACCTCACCCATCGCAAGCTGGTGCCGGCCCTGTTCGAGCTGTATCGCCAGCGGCGGCTGCCCAGCGAATTCGCGGTGCTGGGCTGCGCCCGACGCCCCTGGAGCGATGAAGACTTCCGGGGCAAGATGGCGGAGGCCCTGGCGGGCGAGATCGCCGACCACCCCAGCGCCTGGGAGCAGTTCTCCCAGGGCCTCTTCTATGAACCGGTGGATCTGCAGCAGAGCGACCACCTGGTGCGGTTGGCCTCGCGCCTGGAGGCGATCGACCGCTTGCGGGCCACCCGCGGCAACCGCACCTTCTACCTGTCCGTGTCGCCGGAGTTCTACGGCAGTGGCTGCCGCGCCCTGGCGGGGGCCGGCCTGCTGGCGGACCCCGAACGCAGCCGGGTGGTGATCGAGAAGCCCTTCGGCCGGGATTACGCCAGCGCCCAAACGCTGAACAAGATCGTGCAGACCTGCGCCAAGGAGAGCCAGGTGTTCCGCATCGATCACTACCTCGGCAAAGAAACGGTTCAGAACATCCTGGTGATGCGCTTTGCCAACACGATCTTCGAGCCGATCTGGAATCGCAACTACATCGCCAATGTGCAGATCACGGCGGCGGAAACCGTGGGGGTGGAGGAGCGGGCCGGCTACTACGAAAGCTCTGGCGCCCTGCGGGACATGGTGCAGAACCACCTGACCCAGATCCTGGCGCTCACCACGATGGAACCGCCGGGCCGCTTCGATGCCGAAGCGATCCGCAACGAGAAGGCCAAGGTGCTGCAGGCCGCCCGCCTGGCCCGGGAGGACGAGGTGTGGAAATGCTGCGTGCGGGGCCAATACAGCCAGGGGGGCACCGCCGCCGCTCCCCTGCCCGGCTACCGGCAGGAGCCGGGGGTGAACCCGAACAGCACCACGGAGACCTACGTGGCGATGAAGCTGTTCATCAACAACTGGCGCTGGCAGGGGGTGCCCTTCTATCTGCGCACCGGCAAGCGGCTGCCCAAGCGGCTCAGCGAGGTGGTGCTCACCTTCCGCGAGGCGCCGGTGCACCTGTTCGATGCCGCCGGTGGGGCGCCGACGCCCAACCAACTGATCCTGCGCATCCAGCCCGATGAAGGGGCGGAGATCAAGTTCGAGGTGAAAGCCCCGGGATCCGGCATGCGCAGCCGCCCTGTCGACATGGCCTTCTCCTACGACGACTCGTTCGGGGAACCCTCCGATGAGGGCTACGTGCGGCTGCTGGCGGACGCCATGCTGGGAGACCCCACCCTTTACACCCGTAGCGACGAGGTGGAGGCGGCCTGGCGGCTCTACACCCCACTGCTGGCGTTGATTGAGGAAAGCCCCTGGCAGCTACCGGTGCATCCCTACGAGGCCCGCACCTGGGGCCCCGCCGCCGCCGACAACATGCTCGCCGAAGACGGCTTGAGCTGGCGCCGCCCCTAGCCGCCCCGGCCCGCCCCGCCTCGCTGCCGCGCCGAACACCTGTTCCCCCCACTCCTGGAAGCACCATGCCCGCCCAGCTCACCCTCGCCGCCCCCGCTGAGGTGCCCCCCGCCGAGGTCAGCCCCTACCTGGAGCGCCTCTGGAGCCGCGACCTGGAGGGCTCCACCGGCGCTTCCACCTTCACCCTGATCGTTTGGGAGCCCTCCTGGCTTGAGCAGCAGATGGTGCGGCTGGGCCGGGTGGAGGGGCCGATCCGCGGCCTTGATCGCGATGACGTGATGGAGGCGGCCCGGGAGGCGATCAGCGAATGCGACATGCCCCACAGCACGGCGCCGATGGATCCGCGGCTCACCTGGAAACTCGGGGCCCTGGCCGGTGACCACAGCGCCCAGGACCTGCGCGGCCAATTCGTGGAGAGCGCCATCAGCGCCCATATGCCGCGGCGGTTGATCACCCTCGCCCCCACCCTCGATGCGGCTCTGCCGCTGGAAACGATGGTGGCGGCCTACTGCCCGCTGCCGGAGGAGCGGGGCGGCAGCGACGCCTGCGGCGACGTGATCGTGCTGCGGGGAGGCGTCGGCGCGATCCAGCAGGGTTTGCCGATGATCCAGCCGCTGGTGGGCGACGACCTGCCCTGCTGGGTCTGGTGGAACAGCAGCCTTGATGAACCGATCGACATGCTGGAGGCCCTGGCGCCGCCCCGCCGCCGCCTGGTGATCGACAGCTCCCTCGGCGAACCGCGTCGCTGCCTGGAGGTGCTGGTGCGCCACATCGAGGCCGGCCAAGCGGTGAACGACCTGAACTGGCTGAGGCTGCGCAGCTGGCGCGAGTCGCTGGCGATGGTGTTCGACCCTCCATCGCGCCGCGATGCCCTCGCCCACGTGGTGCGGC
>JBIIIX010000177.1:0-6264 GCA_044234415.1 Cyanobium sp. | reverse complement strand
GGAAATCAGACCTCTGTTCGGTCGATGGATCAACAAACGATTGCTGGATAGGGATGGCATCCGCCTGGGTCAGCTCTCCGTCCACCGGCCACCGGCCATAGGCGACCGTCAACCGTCAACCGTCAAGATCGTGCTCAACGAGCTGCTGCGGAGCAGTAGCAGATCAATCGGCGATCGCGTCAATAAGCTTTAAGTTAACGATCCACCCATACGGAACAACTTGAACCGCGCTCGCAGGTGAAGAGGATTTTCGTTCAGGGCTACCTCGAAATAGCGTCGTGCCAGGGCAGGATGATCGTTCGCGAGACACGAAGCAATGAAGTAGTTTCCGGCCGCGATGCGTTTGCTATTGCGACGAAGGGTCCTACAACGCTGGCTGAGCTGTTCTGCCTTGAGTAGGAATGGGGCCTCAGATGCACCTGCTCGTCGGGCTTTGGTGCAGGCAACAATAAGGCGATGAAACTTGACTTGTTCAACCCGATTACTGCCGCTGATGGAGCCCGGCGAGGCTTCGGAACGATAGAGAATTTCCGGAACAACAAGATGGGGGCCGAGCTCTGCAAGCCTGGACCAAAGATCTATATCTTGGGCAAAATAGAACATCCGACGATAGCCGCCGGCATCAAGATATGCCGATCGACGCATCATGACAGAGCCATGACATGCAGGGCCTGTCAAACCATCTTGCAGTTTTTCAGCAGGAACTTTATTCACCGCAATGGTCACGTCATCGTCAACAGTGCAGCGCACGTGAGAAGAACAAATAACCGCATCTGGAGATGATTCAAGTTTAGACATCTGTTTGCCAAAGCGTCCGGGAAGCGACCAGTCTCCAGCATCTTGACGGGCGAGATAACGTCCTTGGGCAGCTGCGCAGGCCTCGATCAAGGAAACGGTCAAGCCACGGGGTGGGGCACAGAAGAGACGGATTCGTTGGTCTTGGGCTGCCAAGTCTTTCAGGATTTGACCAGTGTTATCGCTGGAACCGTCGTCGACAATAACCAGTTCGAGACTGGGGCCTTGCTGGGATGTCAATGAAGCAACAGTGGAGGCAATGGTGTCCGCTGCATTGCGGACTCCCATCACCACAGAAATATCAGGATTAGCGTGAATAAGTTGCATGCTAATTCAGCTGTGGGTTGCGGAGGCGGTGTAACTTTGCACTGACTCGAACGGCTCGACGCCCACCAAGAAGCGCAACCATCATGCGGTAAACACGAAGGTACCAAAGAAGTTTGCGATCTCGCTGACCGGCCTGAGCAGACAAATCGAGAAGGGATATGGCTTCTTCAGATAGATTTGCAGCATTACACTCCCTCGCGATCAAAAAGACTGAGTGGGCAAAATGCAACATTTCGGGACTGTCATGACTGACGCCAGCAGCGACCGCGGAGCGATAGATTGAGCATCGAGCAATGGCTCGGTGACGAAGTTTGACAGGGTCAACAGCCCCATTGCTGCTCAGATGTTGATCGACAGAAAACCAGCGCTTGATCGAAAGACGTTCAGGAACCCATGCCAACTTAACATTTCTAGCAGCAATTCGCGCATCGTATTCCCAATCTTCTTCATTCATCAAGGACTGCCATGGACCGATTTTGGTCAAGATATCATGGCGATACAGCGGAGTATTCGTAGACCACCACCTCTCGACGAGAAGGCGAGGGAACATTGTGGAGTGATATTCACCAGTGCCTTTCGTGGGCTCATTGCTGGTATAATGCCCATCCCGAAATATTTCATCATGACTGACTGAATAGCAGATTTGGCAATCGGGTTGACGACGAAGCGTTTCAACCTGACGAGAAAACTTACTCTTGCATAGCAAGTCATCGCTATCAAGATACTGGATAAACTCACCGCGCGCCTGCTCGAGTCCACGTTGACGTGCTGGACCTGGACCCGAGTTGCTCTGATGCAACACAACAATTTCGTGGGGGTTCATGGCGGCGAGACGGTTGGCAATCGCCAAGGTCTCATCCGTTGAACCATCATCAATAATGATAATTTCAATCGGGCGGTAATCCTGATCGAGAACACTCTGCACGGCTTGGCCCAAAATTTCGGCGCGATTATAAACTGGAATAATTGTACTAACCAGTCCCACCGTGAAGTCGCGGTGTAGTTTCTCCGTGTTGATGGTTTCGTGACTGGCCATAAAAGTCAGATTTTGAAAGGCTTGAAAAGCCAAATCTCAACGCACTCGTTATGACCATATATGGCTGGCAGGACAACGTGTTGATAGCTCATCCGCGGTTCGAGAGCCCTAGTCATGATGCGTGCGACGTCGTGAGGAGTTAGCACTGAAAGGGTAAAAACCAAAAGGGGGTGGAATCTGACAATCGGTCATTCAAAAAGAAGAACCATGTCAGGGTCTGCAGCACAATACCATACAACTGCCCCCTCTCTAGCATTTTCAAGCAGCCCGCCCCCCTAAGCCACATAGCAGATCAGCTCTGTGCGCCCTCGCTGCAGCAACACACTGCCAAGCCTCGCTTGCTCTGACAAAATAGCACTTACGGCATAAAACCAAGTCCGAGCACAGTGACTTCAACAACTTCATGGCCCTAGATTGCTGGGCGTCAGCTTTCAAGCCGATCAACGCATTGGCAAAGTGGCTGCACATTTTCGCCAAAGGGATCTATTGGAGCGCTACCTGTGACACCTTCAACAGTATATGCAGCAAGCATTGCCAGAATCAATCTGAACAGGGTCATGTCGTAAGAGATAGCAAAGACCTGACTGTGCGTCGCATGATTGATGCCATTTTATCTGGAGAGCGAGTTTCCCAAGAGCTTGTCAGCCTTCCTAATCCAGGCGGCCAGCAGGCAACCATGGGACCAACTGATGACGCCGCTTGCCGGGCTACATCCCGATTTCGGAACATCCCTCCCAATCGCGCCCACACTTCGCGATTGGGAGGGATGTTCCGCTCATGCGATTCAAACTCATGACATCTGGCCTAGCCAGTGGCAAAGACAAGGCCTGCTGGTGCCCGCCACGGTCCGACCTCCAGCACCGTGAAGTGCAGGCGACAAAGTGGTGGACGTGAATGAATCCGTAGGCATGAGGGGATCCGAGCTTGGCAGCTTCTGCCGGAGAAAGGCAACACAACCACTCGGAGCAAGCGCGTGAAATACCCCGCCTACAGCGTGAGCCAGAAAAAAGGGGAAGGTACTCACACAGGCAGAAACGCTGTTGATGATCTCAACAGAGCTCAACCTGATTTTTTAGCCTTACAAAGGGTACGTTATCCAATGATTCTCGATCAATCAAAACTAAAGCGTTCCCGATCGTATCGTGAGCCAGTGCCAGGCTCACTTCAGGCCACACGTCGATACAGTCCTCGCCTGGGAAGCCCAAAGAGAGATCCTACGCGGGTAGCGAAAAAGAAACATCAGTTGTTGGCTGATCAGCGGTGGCGAATGCTGTCGAAGCAAACAGAGGCCAGGGCAAGTATCGGTTTGGCCAGGGCCTGAGCCGTGAGAAGTTGGCTGGCAGGCAGTGCGTAGAATATGACAATGATAACTCTCAAGTGCTGCTAGTTTTTTGATCTTTGTTGCGTTCTGGCTGCAGCTTACGGGCGGCCCGACTGCAGGGCCGATTAGAAGTCATCCCGAGGGTGTGTCGGCGGCTGGTTCCCGCCACCCCATCAGCCTGAGCAGTCCCTTGATGTCGTGAGCCAGGGCGGCGATCCCCTCGGTGATCGACCAGATCCCTTCGAGTCTCAGGGCATTGATGGCCAGGCTCCTGAGAGTGGCCAGGATCTGGACGCCGTTGTTCTCTCGGTAGCGATGGGCGTCTTCTCGTAGCGACACGTCCCGCACCCAGTGCCAGCTGTTCTCGATTGACCACCGGTCTCTGACGTGACGCAGCAGGGCCTGGGCTCCGGTCCGCAAACTCGAGACGTAGTAGCGGGTTTCATCGGTCGGCTTGCCCTCGCGGATGCCATGGCTGCGCACCGCGATGATCGTGGCGCTGCCTGGCCACTGCTCCATTACCCACTCCGGCGCTGGCATGGCCTGCAGGGTCCAGGTGATGTCACGACCCCGTTTCACCTCCCGTCTGCTGGTGCGCCCTGGAATTCGCCGGCCGTAGGTCAGTCGGTCTCGGATCAGTCGAAACCCTTTGCGGCGACTGTGTTTGACGGCGATCAGGAAGTCGGCGCCGCGCTGGGCGAGGTAAAGGAAAAAGGGCGGTTGGCATGCAGCGCGTCGGCCTGCACCAGCACTCCCTCGAGATCGACAGCCTCCAGTAGGTGGCGCAGCGCCGGGATCTCGCCACCGGCATCGGTGGCGTAGGTGGTCTGGGCGATGGCCACACCAAGGCTCTGGGAGTAAAGGCTCACCTGGGCGATGAATGTCGCTGCGCCAGAAGCGTTCTCAGCGATGGAGCCCCGCAGCGTCTTGCCGTCACACACCAGGGTGTCGAGCTCCTCGGCCACACCCGGCTGGGCCGCCATCCAGTCGCGGAGCAGGGTTTCAAACCCGGTCACGTCCAGCTGGGCCAGCAGCAGCCGAAACGTTGAATCCGATGGCGACTTGCCGAAATCGGTGCCCAGCAGCTCGTTGAGTGGCTGGCGGTGCCTCTTGGCGAAACGCTCCATCCCCACCAGCGAGCCCTGGCCGCTGAGAATCGACAGGATGGCCACCAGCAGCATCCACCATTGGGGGAAGCGGATGCCCCGGCGCATCCGGCAGTCCGGCAGTGCCTTGAGGAAGCTGATCAGATCGCTTGCGGCAGCAGGGGTGGTGGCGGGCTCGGAAGCCAAGGGTCAGGTGCGGTTCCCGCGCAGCTCACCGTAGGCGCGGCAGCCGGGCGAGACCTACTGGGACAGACTTCTAATAGGCCCTGGGCCCGACTGGGCACAGAGACCACCACATCATCCACTTGGGCTATCAGCAGGACACCGCGTGATGATGACTCTCAGGCACGGCAGGCCATCAGTATTGTACCTCTATCGAGCTGGGTCTGAGATTCGCAAGGAAGGCGATGAGGATGGTCGGCAGCGTCATCCCCTCGATGGCCCAAACCAAGTCGCGCCTGGTCAGAGCCACATGTTGTACCAGTCAACCCTCCTCGTCCTCAGCCAGTAATATTGAGCGATTCTTAGCTTTTCGGGTCTGGAGCCAGGAGAAACGCTGGCAAGAAACAGATCTACAGCGATGACCAATACACAGAGCAATACTCTCAATTAAAGCAGGGTCTAGGCTACCTGATGATTCGATGTCTAGGCCCCAGGGGGATGAGCTTGATCTGCCAGCAAGAGGCTGATCCACGTCATCCCCCGGTCGGGGGCCTGCTGGTCAACCTGCGGCTAAACTTTCACGACACCACATCTTGTGAAGCTTTTCAGTTTCCGAACACGCAGTCGGCGGTCCTCAGCTTGGGGTAGAGTATCACCAAATTGGGGCAGCGCCATGGGCTGACAACCTTCCTGATCGGCATCAGTCGACAGCCTCAATCTGTCGGCATCCTTGATGCAGGATCTTCAGACCCGTTCGAGACGACGGTCGAGCCACTGAATACGCCGTTGATCAGCAGGGTTCCGCGGTTGATCGTAGGGTTGGGTGACCCGTGATGCTGTCTTTAGAGTGTTATCAGATCTATCATTGAACAACCACTGCGCTAATTTCATCGGTCTAACCTCAACCTTGCCCCCATTCACATGGTCTCAGTGATTGATCCTTTAGCGATGCGGAATCCTGGTTCGGGAATGCAAATTCGATGCCAGCCTCGCGTTTACCATAAGCGTAAATAATGTCACACAGCCATCCTAATCCTCTTGCTGCTGTTGCTCCCTCGTTGCACATCACCATGATGTCGCTGCCGACGATTCAGCAACGGTTACGTCGGATTGCCGTTGCATCCCCAGCCTGACTACGGGTTGAAACAAACATCTTCACGACTGGCCTAACGTCACCCAATGATGGAATCTCAATCCAATTCATTGTCCCTGTCCATCCTAATCCCAACCTATGGCCGTGATCATGTCCTGATCGACACGATTTCTGCTCTGCTCGCTCTGCCACCGCCAGGCCCCAACGAGATTGTCATCCTCGATCAGTCGTCCCATCACTCGGAAGAGTGCGAGGCGCAACTATCACGATGGCACCAGTCTCAGAAAATTCGCTTGATGCGTCTGCCTACTCCTTCCATCACGATCGCCATGAATCTGGGGTTGGTCGTGGCAAAAAGCACCCATGTGCTGTTCGTCGATGATGATATTATACCTGATCCCGAGTTGCTCTCAGCGCACCTATC
>JBIIIX010000176.1:0-6282 GCA_044234415.1 Cyanobium sp. | reverse complement strand
GCCCTGCAGACCTGCTGTTCCTGCTGAGCCCTGGATTCCCTGCGGCCCCTGCGGTCCGGCCGGACCCTGAGGACCGGCGGCACCAGCAGGGCCGGCCACACCAACAGGCCCCTGGGGCCCCTGGATCGAGCCGCCATTCACCCAGCTGTTGGTGCTGGAGTCCCCGACCCGCAGCGAGTCACCGGCCTGCACCAGGTACGCATCGCCCTTGGTCGCGCTGGCCGGCAGGTTGGCGATGGTCGCCACCTGGCCCTTGAAGTTGATGCCGATCCCGGCCGGACCCTGCACACCTTGCGAGCCGGTCGGTCCAGCGGGACCGGAGGTCCCGGCGGGGCCCTGTGCTCCCTGCAAGCCGGCAGGCTCCTGGGCACCGGCAGGACCAGCAGGCCCGCATGCGGCCCAGCCACCGCCGGTGAACCCTGCGGACCAGCGGGCCCCTCAGGACCGCGGATCGAACCGGTGGAACTCCAGGACCCCATGGCAGCAGGCGGGGGCGCGAACGCCCGGGCGTGTCATCACCTGCTGTTGCCAGCGCTGGCCGCAATACAATGTGCTGACAACGAGGCAGAAGGTGATGGGCCGCGATCAGGTGCTGCAGTTGCGGGCGACGGCCGAACAGCGGCAGTTGATTGATCAGGCGGCCGCCGCAGAAGGCGTCAGCCGCACCGAATTCATCCTGCGCAGCTGTCAGGAGCGGGCCAAGGCCCTGTTGCTCAATCAGACCCTGTTCTCGCTGAGTCCAGAGCAGAGCCGTGCCCTGCTCAGCGATCTGAGCAATCCGGAGCAGGGGAGGGCCGATCAGGCGGTGATCGCAGACCTGCTGGCCGCACCGCCACCCTGGGATGCAGCCACCTGAACCGCTGGGGGCCCACCACCAGCTCGAAGCGTTCGACTGCGGCACTGAGTCCCTCAACCACTGGTTGCAGCGGCGGGCCCTGATCAATCAACTGGCGGGGATCTCGCGGACCTCCGTCGTCTGCCAGGAAAAGACCGTGATCGCTTACGTCAGCCTGGCGGCGGGCTCGATCGTGTTGGCCGATGTCCCCGGCGCCCTGCGGCGCAACATGCCCAACCCCCTGCCTGTGGTGGTTCTCGGCCGCCTTGCCGTGGACCGCAACTGCCAGGGGCGGGGGCTGGGCCGGGCCCTTGTGGCCCACGCCATCCGCCAGAGCCTGCAGGCCCAGCAGCTGATCGGCGCCCGGGCGCTGCTGGTGCATGCCCTCGATGACGATGCAGCCGCCTTCTACCGGCGTCTGGGTTTTCGGCCCTCACCGCTCAGGCCCCTGACCCTGATGCTGCAGCTGCAGCCACCGACTCCGATGCCGTCACCGACGCGGGTGCCGTAGGCACCGCCATCGAGGCTGGGGTGGCTAACAGCCTCAGCCAAAGCGCAGCATCACCGTCAGCCCGTCCGGTGAGCCGGACACGGCGTTCATCTCCAGCCAGAGCCAGTGATCCACTGGGACTGCCGGGGCCTGGAAGCTGGTGAGCATGGTGCCGGTGCTGGTGCCACCGTTGCTGCTGCTGATCGTCATGGGAGTGCTCAGCAGGGCTGTGCCTGTGGCGGCGACATCGAGGCCACTGCGCAGCTGGAGGCTGAGGCTGGGGCTGCTGCCGCCGCTGAGCACTGCATCCAGGCGTGCAAGGGTGAGCGCCTGGGGCGCGCGCAGCAGGATGCGGCGTTCGCCCACCTGGGGGCTGGCGATCGTGCTCACCAGGGGCGACGGCGGTCCGGGCGGACCGAGTAGGGAGGCGAACTGACGCCAGAACAGATCCATCAGGCCGGCGGCAGCGGTCGTTCCCTGTTGCCGTGGCGGTGTTCAGGCCGCGAGTTCGTAGACCTGCCCGCTGCGGCGGTCGAGGTAGAAGTCCCCCACCACCGGTGGTGGCTGCAGGGTGGTGGGTGGTGGACCATCGCCGGAATACCAGCGAGTGGCGCGGCGGTGTCAAGCGACAGGGCCACCGGCCAGGGGAATTCGCGAATCAGCCGGTCGGCTGCTGCAATGCCCAGCGTCCCAGGTTCTGAGTGCTGGACTGGCGGCTTGGCCAATCGCTCGCAACAAGGAGCACTGCCGAGCCCCCACTCAGGCGGAACAGGGAGAGACCTGCTCCGACCCGAAGCGGCTCATGGGCGACTCCTCAGGGTCCGGGGAGGGGTGAGCAAGCCGGCGATTTGCTCACCTGTTTGCTCACATGGCCCTCGGGCCATCCCTGAAAAGTCAATCGGGGCGACAGGATTCGAACCTGCGACCTAGTGCTCCCAAAGCACCCGCGCTACCAAGCTGCGCCACGCCCCGTTTGAATGACTTTAGAGGTTGGCGGGCAGGGGAGCTCCCTCGAGCGGCCGGGCTCCAGCCAGGGGTGGACAAGCTCCCCGAGCAGGCGGCCCCCCGCAGGGAGCGCCACTGCCCGCAGGGTGCGCCGCTGGTCTGGCATTCAGTGCGTCGGGGCGGCCTGGCGATAGCGCCGCGAGAAGCGGCGCCTGAGCTCCCGGGCCAGATCATCGGCCTCCATCAAGAACCAGCTCGGCATCCCGCTCATCTGGTCCTCCACGCCTCAAGCTGGGCGGGGTTGATGCTCTCGACCTGGCCCCGCAGGCCGAATCCAGCGCTGTTGACCAAACCCTTGATCGCAAGGCCGCGCCGCTCCAGCTCCGCCTGCAATGCCTGGACGGCATCGGCTTGTGCCAGGTCGCAAGGCACGGCCTGCACCGCAACGCCATGGTCGCGCCCAGCTCAGCGGCAAGGGCTTCGAGCCGGTCGCGACGGCGAGCGGTGAGCAGCAGCGGTTCGCCTCGGGCGGCCAGGCCTCGGGCCAAGGCCGCGCCCACACCACTGGACGCTCCCGTGACCAGGATGCTTGCGGGCTGGGCCATCAGCTGTGGCGCGGAAAAACGCCCTGAATCCTGAGCGACGCTTGCGATTCCATTCCTGCCGCATTGCGATGCCCGCTGCGGCACACCCCTTCAAGACCGTTCGGCCAAGCTGCTAGCCCTGATGCGCAAGACGATGGAGTTGAGTATAGTTGCGGCGGCTGCAAATGCGTTTCGGGCAGCGGTGTTGGTGCATCTCAGGCCCTGGGTCAACGCCGAGCCGCTGTAGCCGCTGACGCTAGGGTCAACCATGATTGAGCAAGAGGGTCCATGCCACTCCATCCGATTGTTGAGGAGCTGGTTGCGTTGATCGCGGCCCACCATTGGCAGGACGACTTTGACGCCGCTTTACGCCAGGCCCAGCAAGCGCAGGTTCCTGAACTGGCAGGCCTGAATACTCTGGATCACTTCCTGCAATTCATCAATGACTTTGTGACCTGGCTTCCGGTTGAGAACGAGACCGGCACACTCTTTTACAGCAAAGCCTGCGCTTTTTACTTCATCCTCGACCAGCAACCGCTCGCCCAGCATCAGAATCGTGTTCGGCCCTCGCCCCAACAGCCCGAGCTCACGCCTCTATCGCGGTGGATCCTGCACTATGCCCAGCAAATGGGCTGCTTTATGGATAGCCCCGAATCCCTAACAGCAGAAACCCTTGCCACCTTTTACCGCTCGCCCGCCTACAATATGCATGAATACATCCAGCCCCAGGGAGGCTGGAAAACCTTCAATCAATTCTTTGCTCGCAGCCTCAAGCCGGGCTATCGCCCCATCGCCGCAATCTCTGATTCAACCGTGATTACATCCCCCGCTGATTCCGTATTCAGTGGTCAGTGGCAGATCCGTCGCGATTCCGGTGTCACCGTTAAAGGGTTGCACTGGAGCATCGAGGAATTGCTAGCGGGGAGCCCTTATCAACACCGCTTTGCCAATGGGCTGTTCAGCCATGCCTTCCTCAGCCCCAACGATTATCACCGCCAGCATGCCCCCGTCGATGGGGTGGTGCTGGAGGCTCGCGTCATCCCCGGCCAGGCCTATCTGCACGTGGTCGTTGACACAACGCCTGATCGGGTGAACGGGTCAGAGCCTCGCCTGGTCGCCCGCCGCCATCTGCAGGCGCGCGATGAGGAGGGCTATCAATTTGCCCAGGCCCGCGGCTTGATCGTGTTGGATTCGCCCATCGGTCTGGTGGCGGTATTGCCGATCGGCATGGCGATGGTGTCCTCCGTCGTGCTGACGGCTGAGCCAGGGGTGACCCTACGCAAAGGAGAGGAGATCTCCTACTTCCAATTCGGCGGCTCTGATGTGGTGATGCTGTTCGAAGCCAGCAGCAACGTGAGCATCACGGCGCAGCTTGGCGTTCATTACAAAGTTGGCAGCCGCATTGCCCAGGCCTATCCGGTGTTGAGCCGGCCCGGGGGTTCAGCCGCTTAGGGCAAGCCAACCCACCCGTGCCAGCCGCGCCAGTGCCCGCTCCCTCGCGGTATGGATCCAGAAGCCTTCATCTTGCGCCTTCACGGTTCACCTTCACCGTGCACCTTCACCGTGCGGCTTCACCGTGCGGCTTCACCATGCACCTCGACCGTGCGCCCTCACCGTGCGCCTTGACCGTGCGCCTTGACCGTGCACCTCCATCCCGCGCCTCCCCCTGCTCCCCTCTCCAGCTCCAGCGCTCGTCTCCAACTGCTCAGTTGGGCATGGTCACGAACTCCTCCGCCACCGAAGGATGCAGCGCCATGGTGCGGTCGAAGTCGGCCTTGCTGGCACCCATGCCGATTGGAATCGCCGCCATCTGGATGATCTCGGCCGCATGCTCTCCCACCATGTGGGCCCCCAGCACCCGCTCGCTGGAACGCTCCACGATCAGCTTCAACAGCACCTTCGGGTCGCGGGCCGGCAGGGCCTGGCTCATCGGCCGGAAGCGGGCCCGGCACACCCGGATCGCCCCAGCCCCGTGGCGTTCGATCGCCTGCTCCTCCGTCAATCCCACCCCCGCCAGTTCCGGTTGGCTGAACACAGCGCTGGCCACCAGATGGTGGTCCACCTGCCGAGGCCGGTCGCCGAAAACCGTGTCGGCAAAGGCTCGCCCCTCATCGACCGCCACCGGGGTGAGATTCACCCGGTCGGTGACATCCCCAACGGCGTAGATGCCCGGCACATTGGTGGCTTGCTGCCCATCGACCGGGATGCGGTGCCCCTCCACCGCCACCCCAGCCGCCTCCAGATTCAGCCCCCGCAGGAACGGCCGGCGGCCGGTGGCCAACAACACGCCACCGCAGGCGATCGCCTCACCGCTCTGGGTGGTGACGCTCAGCTCTCCGGGCAGGCATTGGCCGCTGATGGCGGCGGGGGAATGGGCGAAGCGCAGCTCGATGCCATCGGCTTGCATCGCCTCGGCCACCGCCTCGGCGCACTCGCGATCAAAGCCCCGCAGCAGGTGATCGCCCCGCACCAGCTGGGTCACTCGGACGCCCAAGCCATGGAGGATGCAGGCGAACTCGCAGGCGATGAAGCCCGCCCCCACGATCACCACCGCCTCGGGCAGCTGCTCCAGCAGGAACAGGTCGTCGCTGACCCAACCCAGCTCGGCGCCGGGGATTTCCGGGCGGTGGGGACGGCCCCCCACGGCGATCAAGATGCGCTCAGCCCGCAGCTCCCGCTCGCTGCCATCGGCGGCTTCCACCGCCACGCTGGAGGGGCCGCTGAAGCGCCCCCAGCCCCGCACCAGCTCCACCCCCGCCTTCTCGAGGAAGCCGAGATGGAGGGCGTTGAGCCGATCCACCTCGGAGCGCACGTTGGCCAGCAGGGTGGCGGCGTCGTGCCGCACCTCGCCGAGGGTCCAGCCGTAGCTGGCGGCGTCGGCCAGCAGGTGGCGGTAGGCCGAGCCATACACCAACAGTTTTTTCGGCACGCAGCCACGGATCACGCAGGTGCCACCCACCCGGTCTCCCTCCACGATCGCCACGCGGGCCCCATGGCTGGCCGCCCGTTTGGCTGCCGCCAGGCCGCCGGAGCCGGCGCCAATCACGATCAGGTCGAAGGAGTCGCTCATCGGGCGGGGTGGGGAGATGCGGTGGTGGTGAGAGGGGAGCTGGGGGAATGCCGGTGCGGGGCCGTCGGGCGGTCCGGCGGTGGGGCGGTGGGGCTGTTGTCAACGGCTTCGATTGTCTTCCCCGGCTGCCTCATTCAGAGCCAGCGGTTGGCCTGCCGCCGCCGATCCGCCGCGACCCAGCCGCTGCACCACTGCCCCCTGCTCGCCTGGCGGAGCCACCGGTCCGTCGCCCCAGCCGCTGCCCCCTGCTCGCCTGGTGGATCCACCGGTCCGTCGCTCCAGCCGCTGCCCCCCTGCTCACTCGCTGGTGGCTTCAACGGTCTGCCTCCCCAGCCAACGGGTCGGCCCCCCGCCACCA
>JBIIIX010000175.1:0-6352 GCA_044234415.1 Cyanobium sp. | reverse complement strand
CTTTGAGGAGGGTGATCTCGTCTATCCCGGCGCGGGCTTTCGCGACAGAACACATGTGCAGATCGCCATTCGCAATCACGAGATGATTCTTGGCTATTTCCGTGTTGAGGGCATGACCTAGGCCCTCAACACGGGAAGAGACTGAACCGCCATCAGATCATTGCCATGATTATCCCCCCACAAGAAGGGGCCCCGTGCAGGAAGCCTCAAAGCTGGCTTCTGGGCGGGGCTGGCTCTCCTGACACTGCAAAGGCAGGTGCCCGCAGGGCCGGTTCCCCGTATCTGCAGGCACCCGCCAGAACCGCTCGGCAGGCCAAGGATGGAGCCGGAAAGAACGAGATACACCGCATGCGAGAGGTTGTGTTCCGCCTGGAGGCTGAACGCCCCGGCCATCTGGAAGCCCGGGCCGTAGGCGCAGCCTTCTCCGCAGGAGTAACCCTGCCGATCCACATCAGTGCTCCCACCCTTGAGGAGCTACAGCACGAGGCCCGCGAGGCCCTGATTGAGCACATGGGCCCAGCCCATTGCACGGTTCGCGTGCGCGTGCGCCGCGGCCCCAGTGCTGCCGTCAGCAGCCTCCGGCCGGTAGGCCGTCCTGCAGCTCTCCGCCGTTGAGCTGGGGATGCCCGAGCAAGAGGCCAGAGCCCTCTCAGCTTCGATCGTGCTGGCCGCCGACGATCCCGCCACCCTGGCGCAGTTCTATGGCGCTCTGCTTGGCGTTGAGCCGCAGCGGGGCTTGAGCGCCGCGCACTGGCGCGTGCCGTGGCCGGCTGGCGGCTGGCTGGACGTGTATGCCCCATCCCGGAACCGGCCGCAGCCGCGCCAGCAGGGTCGCCTGGCGCTGGGTCTGCAACGCCAGGCCGATGGGACGGGCGCCCTTGCCGTGCTTCACGCCTGGATCAGCACGGCCCTGGATCTGGGGGCCACCTCAGACGATCCGCCGCGCCAGGAACCGTTCGGTGCCGAGGCGTGGCTGCTGGATCCGGAGGGCAACCGCTTGCTGCTGCTTGTGATCCCATCACCGTGAAGCCCCCTTGATGAAGCTCCCTTGATGAAGACCCGTTGCCACCGATGAAGAGCGGTGTCGAAAGTGCTGCAGCCGTTGCTGGCACCCGTCGGCGGGCTCATCATGGTTGCATCGGGATTCGGAGGCTCCATTGATGGAAGACACCCCCCCTGAGCAGCAGAAAGGAGCGCGCTGACGATCCGGCCCCTGCTCCAACACTTGACGGATCACTGATGTTCCTGGCGTGTCATGTCCTGGAGGAGATTCACGCCGTCCATTGCACCGTCCCCAGCCTCATCACGAGGTGCCCCGGACACAACGGAACGTCCCACTCGAAACCTGGCCCCAGGTGCCAGCGTTGGCAGCTCCGCCCCACAACCAAAGACTCCCTGATCCGCAAACGATCACGACTGTTTCCACGCACAGCTGTTTCCACCCACGGCTGTTTCCACGCACGGCTGTTTCTACGCACGGCTGTTTCTACGCACAGCTGTTTGCAATGAACAGCCATCGCACAGCTTCGCCCGCCTCCGCTTGGAGCGGCACCACGGCTGAGCAGGCAAATGCCCGGGGCCAACGCTCCGGGCTTTGTTGTGGCCGATGCCTGGTTTCAGGTCAAGGTGATGCGTCGCTGCTGGAACAGGTAGAAACCGGCCGCTCCGGCCACCAGGCTTAGAGCGCCAGCGATGGCGAGGAACACCAGGACGGTGGCCTTCAGGGCCAGCTCCTGGGCCTTGGTGAGTGGGCAAAAAAAGTTCAGCCGGGCTCACGCTTCTGAGCCGTCCGGCCCTTGAACAGCGGGCAGGTGCCCGGTCTTCACCCAGATCGTGCAACCCGCCGCACTCCAGGGCCGATGCACGCTGCCGGGCGGACTGCGCAGCCAGCTACCGGCCGGATAGGTGCCGTGCTCATCCTCGAACACTCCCTCCAGCACCAGGATCTCCTCGCCAGCGGCATGGCAATGGGCCTGGAAGCGTGTTCCGGGCGCCCAGCGCACCAGGGCCACGTGTTCGGAGCCGAAGGCGTGCAGCGGCATCACCTCCAGGCCGGGCACCAGGCCGGGCAGCCAGGATTGGTTGTTGGTGTCGACCACCAGGCGCTGCTGATCGGCGGCGTGCATCTGCTGCAGCTTCACCAGGATCGTGCAGCCCACCTCACTGAAGGGGGCATGGCTGGAGCCCACAGGATTGCGCAGGTAGGAGCCGGCCTGGTAGTCGCCCTGCTCGTCGGAGAAGGTGCCAGCCAGCACCAGGATCTCCTCGCCACCGCCATGGCTATGGCGCTCAAAGCGACTGCCGGGGGCGTATCGCACGATCGATGTGGCTCGCGCCACTTCAGCGCCAAGGCGATCCAGCATCCGCCGCTCCACACCGGCCATCGGGGAAGGAGTCCACGGCAAAGCGGTGGTGTCCAGCGCGACGCGCTGCTCGAGATCGGCGTGAAGGTCCATGGCTCTGATTGTGCTCAGTCCTGAGCTGGAGCTCAAGGCCCTCGCCACGATGCCGTTGTCGTTGACAATCTTTCATGCGTTGGTGGGTCCAGCCGTCTGGGCTGCCGACAGTGCTCGCCTCAAGACCGCCCGGGAAATGGGGGCAGAGGGCCTCGGCGAAGACGACGAGGACAGTGCGAACGACTGCGGCGATGGTGAAGACGATGAGTCGTCCGAGGCCCGATGCAGTCGATGGCGTGCGGGTGGGCCTGAGCCGCTGAGCTGCTGACCTGCCGCTGGCGTGTGTCGTAGTGGGCAAGGCTGAAGGGATTGCCAAAGCTCATCAGGACTCGCAACCGCTGCGCGGGCCTGCGGCTCCATCGCTTCGGTTTCGTTCTCCTTGAGGGCGAACTCATGGGCCTAGCCAGATCGACCTCGTAGCCCTTGGGCTTCCGCGCAGCGGTTGCCGTCAGGCTGAGGGGAATGCCACTGGTGAGCAGGCTGGCGTTGCCGAACAGGCTCTGCAGATCAGCCGCGCTCTGGTTCGGCGTGGTCTGCAGCCAAACGGAATCGCCGGCCACAAGAAAGCCTGCATTGGCTGGGCCAAAAACTGCATTGGCGTAGGACAGCACACCAGCAGGAATGAGTTTCGGATCCTGAGCGTTGATCAAAGAGACATAGCTCTGTTTGAGTGTGATCGTGCCGCCAGCAAAAGCGGTGAGTGGCTTGCCGCCGCAGTCGTAAGGATTGCTGTTGCAATGGCTAGAGGTGTAGTCAGTATTGTAAACAACATCCTGAAGAATCGAGGAGGCGGTGATGTTGAGTTCACCACCAAGGATCGCTTGCAGATCGCGATCGGCGGCTCCTGCCCATCGGCAAGAACGTTGCAGCCGCGGAGCTTCTCCATCAGGGCATCGAGCAGGGTGCGGGGGGATGTCATCGGTCCAGCTCCAGCGCTGCCCACCGATGGCGGTACGGGGCAACTAAGCTAATCCTTAGTTCAAGTTAGTTCAAGCTGATCAGCGATGGAGGTGGTGAACGTGCACCAGGCCAAGACCCATCTCTCCCAATTGCTGCAGGAGGTGCAGCAAGGACAAGAGGTGGTGATCGCTCGCTCAGGTGTGCCGATTGCGCGGCTGGTGCCCTGGCAGGCCCCGGCCCGTCCTGTGGCGCCGCCTGGGGCGATGCGTGGCCAGATCGGGCTGGCTGAGGATTTTGATGCGCCCTTGGATGGGTTGTTTGAGGCCATGCCGTGACCCGCCTGCTGCTCGATACCCAGCTGGTTCTGTGGTGGCTGAACGGCGATGCACGGCTGCCGCCGACGGTGGTGCAGCGGGTGCAGGCGCCGGAGGCGGAGGTGTTCGTCAGCCAGGCGTCGCTGTGGGAGATGGCGATCAAGGTGTCGATCGGGCGGCTGCAGGTGGATTTGCCTGAACTGGAGCGCCAGGTGCCCTTGCAAGGCTTCCGCTGGCTGCCGATCAGTACCGCCCACTTGTTGGCCGTGGCTGAACTGGAAACCGACGGCGTCCACCGGGACCCTTTTGCTCGCTTGCTGGTGTGCCAGAGCCGGGTGGAGCCGATGCTCCTGCTGAGTGTGGACAGCCGACTGCGCAGCCATGGCACCACGGTGATCGTGACCTGAACCTGGCTTCGAAGCGTTCTGCTGGGAGATCCGGACGCCCATGAACGCTCCCTTCCACGAGGCCGCGCTCTGCCTACGTCCTTGGCGGCGCGGCTGTCGTGAAGATCATTGCGGCGATTTCTGATGCCCGGCACCCTTCCCAGCTCCCTGCTCAATCGAGCCCCTACCCCGATCGGCGGACCAATGGCAACAACGGCGTTCTGAGCTGGCGGCTCCCTGAAGCAGCTCAGCTTGCCTCGGGAACCATCAAATCCACCCCGCGTTTGCCCTGAGGTAGCCCACTCGGAGATCAACCGAGCTGTCACTAATCGTTGCGAGACTTGAAGCGGCGAGCATGCCCAACCCACGTTGTGACAAGGCTCTACGCACTCTTAGGATTGCTCTGCAGACGAGGCCGGTCATCGCAATGCCAATTCCCTTCGCCTATGGCTTGGACCCGAGCGATCCGATATCGGACCAGCCGCTGCTCAGTCAGGTGGGGGGCATGTTGGTGGCCAGCGGTAGTCTGGAGCTCGTGCAATCCCTAGCCGGCGGCGGGCGGTCGCTGACGGTCGCAAGGGGTGCCTCGCTGCTGCTGCGCCAGGCTGAGCGCTCACCACTGCAGATCCGGTTGGAGGGTCCCAGCTGTGACTACCGCGTCGCCCTCGTGGACGACCTGGTTCAGCTCAGCGACAGCCGCGGTGGCACCTACCTGGCCATGGCCTTCGGGGCAACGCGGAGCGCCTCCCTGCGGGTGCAGATGGACGATGGAGAGTTCGAGCTACAGCGCCAGGGCCAGCGCTTGTTGTTCGGTTCCCTCGTGCTGGGCGAGCAGCCACAGACCCTGGCGACCATCGCCCCGCACAAGCATTCAGCAACCCTCCAGGATCCGGAGCGGGATCTGCTTTCGGGATGCTGGGCGCTGCTTCGCGAGCAGGCCGGTGGCGAGGGTTTTTTGTCGCTGTTGCAAGAGGTCTATGGCATCACTGGCGCGGACGCCGTGGCGTTGCGCCACCAGTTACTCGTAGGCAGCCGGCTGGGGCTCACCTTCGTGGTGCTGGATCCGGCCGCCATGAACGGGGCCCTAGGGGGATACAGCGCAGAGGGCACGGGCAACGGCGCCACCATCTATCTGAATGCCGAGCTGCTGGCTCCCCAGGAGGATCCGCAGCGGCTCCTGAAGGTGGTGCTCGAAGAAGTGGGCCATCACCTGGACCACCTCCTCAAGGGCGAGTTCGACACAGCCGGTGACGAAGGTGCGCTTTTCGCCAGCCTGCTGCTGGCTGATCGCCTCAGCGCCACAGATATCGCCGCCCTACGCCATGAGAAGGATGCCGGCTTCGTGATGGTGTCGGGCCGGAGCGTGGCGGTAGAGAGCGCTGCCAGTTCGATCAGCAGCAGCGTTACCGCTGGCACCACCCTCAACGCCACCACCGCCACGGCCTTCAGCTACACGGTCAGCATCGACAGCACGGCGAACAGCGGGGCTGATCTGCTGGTGGCGGCCTACAGCACAAGCAGCGGCGCCTTGATCGGCTGGCAGGTGCTGAACCGCGCCACCAACTTGCAGTCCACCACCTACACCGGCAGCTTCAACTTCACCGCCACGGGCGTGAGCCGAGTCGATGCCACCACGATCACATTGCGGGCCTGGCAGGGCACCGCCGGCACCGGCTTTGGCACCGGCAGCAACACCAACCCGCTGATCACCTACGGCAGTGCCGCCACCCTCTCCGGCGCAGCCAGCGGCTTTGCAGCCAACAGCACCATCGCTCCCGACGGCGCCACAAGCCTCGACCTGTCCACAGCGCTGAGCACCAACCCGAGCGGCTACGTCCAGCAGGCCTTCACCATCACGCTCGACACCAAGGTGCCGACCCTGACGGCAGCGATCAGCGCAATCGTCGACAACACGGGTGTGATCACCGGTACGGTGCCCTCCGGCGGCCGCACGGACGACACCGCCCTGCAGCTGAGCGGCACGCTCGGCGGTGCCACCGCCGGCGCGGCCCTGGCTACCGGTGAAGTCCTGCGCGTCTACGACGGCAACACCCTCCTCGGCAGCGCCACGATCACGGTAGTTGCCGGCGGCCAGAGCACCTGGATCTATAGCGACGGGCGCACCCTCAGCGACGGCCAGATTGTCAGCTACATCGCCCGCGTCGCTGATCTCGCCGGCAACCTTGGCGCCGCCGGCAGCGCTTACACGGTCACGATCGACACCACCGCTCCCACCACCACCGCCGCCATCAGCGGCGCCACCGACAACGTGGGGTTTCTGCAAGGAACCCTCGCC
>JBIIIX010000174.1:0-6368 GCA_044234415.1 Cyanobium sp. | reverse complement strand
AGGGGTTGAGTTGATCGTCTTCCCCGAGACGTTCCTCCCCTATTACCCCTACTTCTCGTTTGTGGAGCCCGCCGTGCTGATGGGACGCTCCCACCTAGCACTGTACGAACAAGCGGTCACGGTTCCCAGTCCTGCCACGGATGCCATTGCTGCCGCCGCACGCCAATACGGCATGCACGTCTTGCTGGGCATCAACGAACGTGATGGGGGCAGTCTTTACAACACCCAGCTCTTGATCGATGGCAGCGGTGAAATCGTGCTCAAGCGCCGCAAGATTACACCCACCTACCACGAGCGCATGGTGTGGGGACAAGGGGATGGGGCTGGCCTGAAAGTGGTGTCCACCAGCTTGGGCAAGGTGGCTGCTCTCGCCTGCTGGGAGCACTACAACCCCTTGGCCCGCTTCTCCTTGATGGCCCAGGGCGAGGAGATCCATTGCGCTCAGTTCCCAGGCTCCCTGGTGGGTCAGATCTTCAGCGAACAAACGTCCGTCACGATGCGGCATCACGCTCTGGAGGCCGGCTGCTTTGTGATCTGCTCAACAGCCTGGCTCGACCCCGATGACTACAGCCGCATCACGGCCGACAGCTCGTTGCACAAGGCATTTCAGGGTGGGTGCCACACGGCTGTGATCAGCCCCGAGGGACGCTACCTGGCTGGGCCACTGCCCGATGGCGAAGGCCTAGCCATCGCAGAGCTCGATCGCGCCTTGATCACCAAACGCAAGCGAATGATGGACAGCGTGGGGCATTACAGCCGCCCTGATTTACTGCGCCTTCTGATCAATCAAACACCCGCTCCCCAGTCTTCCGGCATGGCCATGGCTGCTGAGCCCCTCAATGCCACGGAGTTGATCAGCTTCAGCCAGGAGATCAGCAATGTCTGAACTGGGTCGGTTGATCACGGAACTGCAGGTGCATGGTGTGGCAGACCCTTCACTTCCCGGCAACAAAGGCCGGCGTGGAGGTGCTGGTCCGTCCGATCACCGGGCTATCACGATCAATGGCGCCACCGTGATGGTGCCCGTGTACAACGCGGCAGCGAAAGCTTCCCCCTACAGCCTGACAGGTGATCCCCAGGGCGGCATCACGCTCGCTGGCTCTGCCCATGAGGCACCGCGGTCCGTCGCCGTCACGAGCGAACCCGCCTTCTACAACTTTTCCACGGCCGACGGTACCCCCTATCGCTCGATCGCTCTCCTTCACGGGCGAGATGTGTTGGCCACCACCCTGCTGCAAACCTGCATTCGCTTCCGCGATCGAGCCCACTCCTGCCAGTTCTGTGCCATCGAGCAATCCCTTGAAGATTCCCGCACGATTGTTCGCAAGACCCCAGAGCAGATCGCTGAGGTGGCAGAAGCCGCCGTTCGGTTGGATGGCATCAAGCAACTCGTGATGACAACCGGCACCCCGAACAGCGATGACCGCGGCGCGCGGCTGATGGCGGAAACCGCCCTGGCGGTGAAAAAGCGGGTGAACATTCCCATCCAGGCGCAGTGCGAACCACCTGAAGATCCGATCTGGTATTCGCGCATGAAACAGTCTGGGGTCGATAGCCTTGGCATGCATCTCGAGGTGGTGGAGCCAGAGGTGCGGCGCCGGATTCTGCCCGGCAAATCCGAGATCAGCCTCGCTGATTACTACCGCGCCTTCCAGCAGGCTGTGGCCGTCTTCGGTCGTGGCCAGGTCTCCACCTACCTGTTGGCCGGGCTTGGCGACAGCGCCGAGTCGTTGATCACCTGCAGCGAAACGCTGATTGGGCTGGGGGTTTACCCCTTTGTTGTCCCTTTCGTGCCGATCTCGGGAACGCCACTTGCAGACCACCCCGCGCCGTCAACCGACTTCATGGTGGAGATCTACGCCGCCGTTGCGGCCCGGCTCAGGCAATCGGATATCAGCGCTGCAGCCATGGCCGCTGGCTGTGGCAAGTGTGGCGCTTGTTCGGCACTGTCGTTGTTTGAAACCGAGAGTTGACAGCCATGTTCTTCATCGATCCCAGCAGCCATGAGCTCGGCCGGAGCCCCAGCTCTGCGCCGGCCGCCTTCACTCCCTCGGTGCGTTGGGGCATCGGCATCGACGCCGATGATTTCCAGCTCTCCCCGACGGCAAGCTCTGATCAGGTTTCGTTTCACCTGCTACGAGCAAGATCCTCCTTGATCGAGGGTTATTGGCAACTGCGCAGTGCGATCTTCTGCGAAGAGCAGCACCTGTTTGAAGCCAACGACCGCGATGAGCTTGACGAGTGCGCTTTTCCAATCGCGGCCGTGCACCACGGCGAAAGCCATGGCGGCCAAGTGGTCGGTGTTGTGCGGATCGTGGAGCATAGCCCCCGTCTTTGGTACGGAGGTCGCCTCGGCGTGCATCAAGCCTTCCGCCGCCACAACCAAATTGGCAAAGGGTTGATCTGGAAAGCGGTGACAACAGCCCATGGCTGGGGTTGCGATCGTTTTCTCGCCACCGTGCAGATCCAAAACGTGCGGTTCTTCGAAAGGTTGCACTGGTCCTCCGTCGATGAATTAGAGTTTCGAGGTTTCCGTCACCACCTGATGGAGGCAGATCTGAACTACTACCTGCCTTCAAAAGAGCGCCGTCCTCACAGCCTGCCGGTTGCATGACCACAGGCGTGCTCCCTCTCCTGGCAGACCAGCTCAGGGCCCTTACTGGACTGCAGGCAAAACGCGACATCCAGGCAGCGGCAGCTGTCTTCGCCCACCAACCCTTCCCCGAGCTCGGTGTCGCTGCCCTACTTGGCGACGACGCCGCCCTACTACCGGCGCAAAGCGGCAAACTGCTGCTGGCCTGTGAAGGGATGCACCCGGATCTGGTGGCTGACGACCCCTGGTTCGCCGGCTGGAGTTCGGTGCTGGTGAACCTCAGCGATATCGCCGCCATGGGTGGCCGGCCCATTGGCCTGGTCAACAGCATCTGGAGCGTGGGGGAGCAGGCGGCCGCTCAACTGCTGGAGGGCATGCGGTTCGCCTGCGACAAGTTTTCGATTCCAATGGTGGGTGGCCACACCAACAGCCAGAGCCCCTACACGGCGCTCTCCGTGGCCGTGCTGGGTGTTGCCGAGGGGCCTGTGCTTTCGGCACGGTCGGCGCAGGCGGATGATGCCCTGGTGCTGTTGATCGATGGCGCTGGCAGTTTCTATCGCCATTACCCCTTCTGGGATGCCGCCACCAGCGCTGATCCCAAGCGCCTGCGGGCCCAGCTGAGCCTGCTCCCTCTGCTCAGCCACAGCGGCATCGCGCGAGCCGCCAAGGACATCAGCATGGGTGGCCTGATCGGCACCGCGGCGATGTTCTGCGAGGCCTGCGGACTTGGCGTCGAGATCGTGCGGGAGGCCGTGCAGCGTCCCAGTGGAGTTGATGAGCTGGCCTGGCTCAGCTGCTTTCCCAGCTTTGGCTTCTTGTTGGCCGTTCCATCAGCCAGGCTCTCGGCTCTCGAAAGGATGACAACGGCGTACAAGAATCTAATCAGCTGCCAAATCGGCAGATTCAGCCAAGAGCTCACGGGTGTTTGGCTGATCGGTGAAGGACAAACCGAACAGGTTTGGGATGCATTCACACCACTCACCGGCTTCCAGGCGGCCTTGAGCCCATAGCCGCTTGGCCCCCTACTGCGGCCCATCGCCGCTTGCCTGCACTGCGGCCCATGGCCGCTTTGCCTGTATTGCGTAACGCAGTGCTCACTCCCACAACAGCCTACAGAAGCAAACCACTCCCATGCCCGAAGTTGTTCTTCAGCTGTGCTGGCCCGATGGCGAGGCCAGCCGCTTCTATTCGCCATCCACCGTGATTTACGACTTTTTCAAGCCAGGCGATACCATGAGCATCGCCGAGCTGGAGCAGAAGGGTCTTGCCGCCTTGGAAGAGGCCTCTAGGCGGGTGCGAGCGCGCTATGGCTTTGCCTGCAGCCGCACCGATGAGGAGGCCGTGAAGCTGAAGCAACAGGTCGCCAAATACAGCGCGAGCCAGGAAGTGCGCATCAGCGCCTTCAATCTCTAAGCACAGCCAACCCAAACCCTCAACACAACAGCATGACCAGCAAGCCTCCCTTTCCACCCTTCACGCTGGAAACCGCCATCCAGAAAGCCCGGCTGGCAGAAAATGCCTGGAATGGCCGTGATCCACAAGTTGTCGCCATGGCCTATACAGAAGACAGCCGCTGGCGCAACCGCAGCGAATTTATCCAAGGCCGTGAGCAGATCATCGCGTTTCTTGAGCGTAAATGGGCCAAAGAACTGGATTACAAACTGATTAAGGAAGTCTGGGCCTTCACCGCGAACCGCATTGCCGTGCGTTTCCAGTATGAGTGGCAGGATGAATCCGGTGATTATTTTCGCTCCCACGGCAACGAAAATTGGGAGTTTACGGAGACTGGCTTGATGCGACGCCGCGAAGCCAGCATCAACGATGTGGCCATTCAGGCCAGCGACAGGCTGTTCACCTGGGGAGCTGGGCCGCGACCTGAGGGCTTCCCTGGCCTGACGGAGCTGGGCCTCTGAGGCTTCCGCCGTGATGGCTGATGGCCTGCCAATCCATACCATGGTGCAGCTGCGGCTCTTCATGCAGCACCATGGATTCGCCGTTTGGATTCGCCGTTTGGCACTTGCCGCTGCTGCTGAAAGCTCTGCAGCAGCGGCTCTCTCCGATTGGGTCGGCCTGACTGCCCTCGCCGCATCCGCGTGCGCAGGTTTGATCGATCAGCTGATTGCGATCGCAGCGGTTGATGGCTGCCACTCAAGTGGTCATTCAATCCGGGCAGGCCCACCTGCTTGCGGCTGCCTTCTGCTACGGAAGGGAACAACTTGTTCCTGCGCTGTTTAGGGATCTGCGGGATCACTTGGTGCATACGCATCTAGCTGCGCCGATCCTGCTCTGGCACCTAGAACGTTACATTCCTCTTGATAGCGACAGCCAGGGCCGCTTCGCCGAACACATGGTGATGGAGCTTTGCCACCACCAGCGCTCAAAACTCGACGAAGTAAACGCCTTGCAATCCCATCTGGAGCACGATCGTGCAACATTCTGGCGCGAGGTTGCTCAAGTTCTGGAGGCCACCTCCAGGCTTGCTCCTTCCAGCAGCGCACACAAGCATCTGTCATTTGCCAACAGACTGGGGGAATGCGGGAAGAGTGCTGATACTATCGTGTAGGTCATTAGGTCCTCAACGTCCCAGCCACGCCAGCCTCCACCAAGCATTCCATGGAACCCCAGTCAGGCGACTCCGCACGGCACCTGGAGGAGCAACGGCTGGCGGCCTATGCAGGTTTGATCGATCAACTGCTGCGTTGCCCCAGCGAAGAAGAAAATACAATTCTCAATGCTCATTTGGAGCTGCTGGATGAGGGATTCGTTGCAGTGTTGCGGAGCTATGCCGAGGCCCTGCGCCAGCAAGGGAATCCAGATGCCGCCGCCTTTCTTGAGAATCTTGCCGTCCAGATAGTGGCATTTCGTCAACAGGGTGCGCTGCGGCAGGATCGTTCAGCCATGGAGCGCCAGCAGGCCTATGGGAATATGGTGCAACAATTACTGGCGTGCCCGACTGGAGAGGAGCAACAGATCCTGGCGGCAAACAGCGAGCTTCTCGACCCAGAGTTTGTGCAATTCTGCGGGCATGCAGCCCAGCTTCTTGAGGAGCAGAATAACCCACAGGCTTCGGACTGGCTGCGTAGTTTTGCGGCCCACTTAGAAGGAGATGTGCCTGGGGCCTCCAGCTCAAGCGGCGTAGAGGAGCAAGAACCGTTTTTGATGCGCCTGCTGCAAACGGTGGTGGCGGCCAATGGTGATCGGTCCACGGTTCACGCGTTGATGAAGGATCATCTGCACCTCCTGAACCCTGGATTGGCCGATCTGCTGGAGCAGTGGTTTACAGGCGCCATCCAAGGGGCAACCTCAGATCAGCAACAGAGTTTAGCTACCATCCTTGTATACGTTGGAATTCTTTTTCAGGAATTTCCTCTTGGGTCTCAAAGAACGAATCTAAAGATTGCCATCAGGGCCTACGCTAATGCCTTGCAGGTGTACACAGAAGTCAAGCTGCCACAAGCCTGGGCAACCACAAGCAACAATCTAGGCATTGCCTATTGCAAGTCTGCTCCATTATCGGAGGATCCTAAACAACAAATCGAAAAAGCTATTGAGTCCTATACTAATGCCTTGCGTGTCCAAACAGAAGCGGAGATGCCGCAATCCTGGGCAGTTACAAACAATAATCTCGGGGCCGCGTACAGGGATCTGTCCCTATTTTCAGCAGATCCGAAACAACAAATCAAAAAAGCTATCGAATCCTATACCAATGCCTTGCGTGTCCAAACAGAATATGAGCTACCGCAAGCCTGGGCAGGCACAAATAATAATCTCGCCA
>JBIIIX010000173.1:0-6407 GCA_044234415.1 Cyanobium sp. | reverse complement strand
CGGTGCGGCCCGGAGGCACGGCCGAGGAGGTGCATGGCACCGCCGTGCGCACGCTGGTGCAGGGGTTGCTGGAGTTAGGCCTGCTGCGCGGGTCGCTGGAGGAGCTGATCGAGCAGGGGAGCTACCGCCACCTCTACATGCACCGCACGGGCCACTGGCTTGGCCTCGATGTCCACGATGTGGGGGCTTATCGGCTGGGGGAGCATCCGGTGCAGCTCGAACCGGGCATGGTGCTCACCGTGGAACCAGGGCTCTATGTGAGCGATCGGCTGGCGGTGCCGGAGGGCCAGCCGGAGATCGAGGAGCGCTGGAAGGGGATCGGCATTCGCGTCGAGGACGATGTGGCGGTGATGGAGCACGGTCATGAGGTGCTCACTGCGGCGGCGCTGAAGGCTCCGACCGCGATGGAGCGTTGAGCGCCAGACGCTGCGCCGCCTCCGAAGTTGGCGCGGCGGGCTGAAAGCCCCAGCCGCGCCAGACAGCCAGGGCCCATCGCCAGGAAGCCTTCAGCGGCCCTCGGCCGTCAGCAGCGCCTCGATCGTGTCGAGGCCGTCGGCGCTGTGGGCCAACACGCGGTCGGCGCCAGCGGCGCGCAAGGCCTGTTCGTAGCGCTGGCGGGCCGCCTCGGCACCTGGACGCGCCAGGTGGGGGGGCGCTACAGCCAAGCTGAGCCAGCGTTGGCCTGGCCGTTGGGCCCGGGCCCGGATCACGGTCTCCACATCGGCCACCGTGTCGCCCAGGTAGGCGACCGGGGGAGCGACGGGGCCGAGTTCTCCGCCACCCCCGTGGGCCAGCAGACGGCTGGCGAGCTGGATCAAGCCCTGGGGATTCGGTTTGTCCGGGGCGTCTCCCATGGCGATCAGGGGAGGATTCACCAATCCCAGCCGGGTTTCCAGCACGAAGCGGCAGGATGGTGGTTCGGCGCCGCTGACGAAACCCCAGCCGATGCCGCTGGCCGTCAGGCGCTCGAAACTGGCTCCTTCCAGCAGCAGCGGTTCGGCACCGATGAAGCCGTGCCACTGGCTGGGATCGCCCTCGGGATCGCCGCCAAAGTAAAACTCACCGAACACCCGCACCAACTCAGCAAAGGGGGGCTCGGGTGCCACGTCATCCCCTCTGGCCCGGTGGCGGCGGATCAGTTCGGCGGAGGCCTGCCAGTCGTTGTTCCAGCGGCCCTCGCTCTTCAGGGCGTCGATGGCGCTGGCTTCTGGCCGCCAAGCGCAATAGTGATGAACTGTTTCAATGATGGCGCGGCGGTAGCTGGCGCTGACATCGCGAACCACGCCATCGATATCGAACAGCAGGATGGCGCGGAGGCTCAGGACTGACCGGCAGACTGCCAGCAGGCTAGACCGAGGCGGGTGAGCGCTCAGCGCTCCTCCGCTGAGCCTTGGCGGTTGATCGCCTCCCGCTGGTAGGGTTGTTGTTTGCTCCTCTCTCTTGAGCGTCGAGACCATGACAGCTGCCGAGGGCGCCGTCGATAACGTTGCGGTGGCCGCCGTGGAGGGGGTGGAGGACCTGCCCCTCGCCTCCGATCCCGTTCCGGCCCGCCCGGTGTTGCGGGGTGGCAACGCTGCCCTGGCTACCGCCACCATTGATGAAGATGGCGTGCCCTCGGGTTACACCCCGAAGGCCGATGAAGGGCGATTCCTGCTCAAGATCCTCTGGTTGCCAGATAATGTCGCCTTGGCGGTGGATCAAATCGTTGGCGGCGGCCCAAGCCCACTCACGGCTTACTTCTTCTGGCCCCGGGAAGATGCCTGGGAAACGCTCAAGAGCGAACTCGAGGCCAAGAGCTGGATCACCGACAACGAGCGGGTGGAGATTCTCAACAAGGCCACCGAGGTGATTAATTACTGGCAAGAGGAAGGGCGAGGCAAGTCGTTGGAGGAAGCCAAGGTCAAGTTCCCCGACGTCACCTTTTGCGGCACCGCCTGAACGGTTTGCCCTCGGGCCGGCACGTCAGGGTTCCGTAGCAACAGCGATGCTCCCATGCCGTTGCTGCGGGTCCTACGGGGCGTGGATTTCTTTCTCAAAAGCGCTGCTGGTTGACAGCTACTGCCGCTACTGGTGGACATCCAAGGCGGGTACCGGTGGATAGCTGACATCAGCGCTCTCCACAGACCTGCTCTTCTTTGGCGCTGCCTGCATCTAGCCCGAAACGCTCACCAACGGGTTGATCGCAGCTGGGCCGTTTGCAACCGGCTCTCCGCCGAGGAGACGATTGCAAACGGCCCCATGAGAAACGCAACGTCGGCAACGGCATCGCCGCTCTCACCACCAGGCCCGCCCTGAGTGAAAGGCAACACCTGAGTGAAAGGCAACAGGAGGTTGATGGGCAACACCATATTCCTCCCGTTCGGCGCAGTCGTGGAGCAAGCAAGATGCACGGAAAAGGGGGCATCGGAGAGGGCTTCTGCGCGATCAAACGGCCCGTGTTGGGTTGCCTAGAACAGATCTGATGAGCGTCCTATGAGATCGGCATGGCCGTTGGCGTTCGGCGATGTGCTGAGCTTGCTCGCCGGTTTGTTGAGCTATGACTTTGTTGAGCTTTAACGTTGTTGAGCTTTAACGTTGTTGAGCTTTGACGGTGTGTTGGTTCCAGCAGGCTGCGATCCAGGACACCAGCAGAACCTCATGTTGCTGCCACCCTGGCAGCCTGACTCCCAGCCACGCTTCACCGTCCGCCCGCCTGCTGCAGGGCCTGGCTGATCGCGTGGGCGGACCAGGTCAGCAGCCCCCAGCCCACACCGAGCAATGTGCCCCACCACCAGGTGCTGCTCCAGAGCCGATCGCCGGGTCGACTCGTGTCTTCCGAGCTCGTGCGCGGCAGCTGCCAGGCCAGTTGCAGGGAGGCGTAGATCACCAGCAGCACCCAGGCGGGCACGTTGAGCTGACCCGGCAGCCCCAACCGGAAGCTCAGTTCTCGCCATTGCAGCAGGCTCAGGCAGGCCGCCAGTCCGATCAGAGCCCCCACCGGTCCGGCTGCGCCTCCCCAGCGGCGCAGCGTCATGCCGCTGGCCCGAGCGGAAAGTACGGCCAGAAGCTCGGTGGCGAGCGCGGTGAGGCTGTAGCGCAACACCACCTGGTTGAGGGGAAGGGGGCTGGGACCCAGCAGGATCAACAACAGCAGCACATGGGTGAGGGCCTCTCCACCGCGGGCATGGAGCCAGGGGGCGGTGAACCAGCGCCAGGCCAACCGCGGATCGGCGCTGCTGGGCAGACTGAGCAAAGCGTGGCGCCGCAACCGGCGCAGCGGCCCGCTGCTGCCGATCTGAAGCGCCAACAGCGTCAGCGCCAGGCTGACTCCACCGCTCCAGCCCCAGCCATCCAGCAAGGCTTGATCCAGCTGCGCCGCAGCCCAGGCCAACACCAAGCAGACGCTGAACCCAAGCGCCAACCCCGGGGCGATGGCGATGATCTCCTCCGCCAAAGCGCTCCATGGGAGGCGGACGGGATCGGGAGCCTCATGCGCCAGGCTGGCTGCGCTTGCCGCAGGGGCAACCTCCGCCGCGCTTGCTCCCGTAGGGAGCTCCAGTTCAGGGCGCCTTGAGGGCGGCGCGCCGGCGGCAGCCCTTTCTGCCCCGAGGCTATCGTCTGGCCCTGGGCGCCTCAGAACTGGCGCTGGCGAAAATCCGGCGGACGGCAGGCCTGGCGCGACGTCAGCGGCGGCGCTCAAGGGCTGGTTTGCGCTGAGCTGGGGGCTGGGGCTGGATGGCCCAACGGGAGCGCCATTCCAGGGTGAGGCCGGAACGCTGGCATCGTGATGGTTGGAGGCCGCGTTCGAACCAGGCTGCGGAGCGGATCCCTGGCCCCCGGAGCGCAGGCCGGTGGCCACGTGGATCAGATCTTGCAGCTCGGCCAGCACCGCTGGGGCGTAGGTGCGCGCCAAGACCCCACAGAGAGCCTCCACCGCCGCGGCGGAGGCGGGCTGGGGCTGACGCAGCAGATTGAGAAATTGGGGCTGGGCGGCCAGGTCCCGCAACGGCGCCTTGAGGGTGTCCTGCTCCCCGAGCAGATCGATCAGGCGGTTAGCAAGGGCAGGGCCACTGGCGGGACACCACCGATCGACCGTGATCCAGTGGCGCAGCTCGCGACCGAGCTCCTCACCCTTGCCCATTCAGCGATCCGAAGCGCCCTGAGCTTAGGGAGCTGGCCACACGCAGCCTCTCCGAAGTCCGAATGGTGAAGGGTGAAGGGTGGAGATCCGTCCGCGACAGAAGTCCTTGACACAAGTCCCTGACGCAAATCGGTGACGCAAGTCCATGACACAAGTCCAAGGCGCTGGTCTTTGGTCGCAAGCGCCTCGCGGCGGCGGGGCCCAAGGGCATCTCCACAAAGCTCAGCGGCGAATCGCTTCAGCTGTGGGCGCCCCGGCCAACTTCGGGGCGACGGCCCGCGGGGGGGAGTGGTCAGTTGCTGTTGACAGCCGCATCCGCCTCGAACTGCTGAGCGGCCTGCAAGGTGGCTTCGATATCGAAGAGGGAGGTGGCCAGCTTGGGGCTGATCGTGAAGGTGTCCAAACCGGCGGCCGCGAGGATGGTCAGATCCTTGGGCTGCCGCAGGCTGGCCACCAGCAACCTCAGCGGAGTATCCAGTCCGTCTAGGCAGCGCTGCATCTCGATCAGCTCGGCGTGGCCATCACGCCCTAAGTCGAGAAGACGCCCAAGGTAGGGGGCAAGGTATGTCGCGCCCAGGGCGGTGGCCACCAGGGCCTGGTGCGGTTCGTAAGCGGCGGTGAGGGTCACCGGCATGCCCAAAGCAATCAGCTCCCGGGCCGCCAGCGCTCCGAACCGGGTGATCGGTAGCTTCACCAGCACCTGTCCTGGGGCGAGCGCCGCCAACTCCCTGCCGCAGGCGGCATAGGCCTGAGCATCAGCACCCCAAGCCTGCAGATGCAGCTCGCCGGCCCCCAGCTCCAGAGCCCGTCGCGTCAAGGCTGCCAAGGTGTCGAGCCGGCAGGGCTGGCCGGCGCGGCGCAACAAGGTGGGATTGCAAGTGATGCCGTGGAACAAACCAGAGGGCAGCCACTCCTCCCAGGCCTTCACATCAGCCGTATCAAGGAACAAGCGCAGGCGCATGGTCTGGAGAAAAGGGCTACCCATGGTCGCCATGGCCCTAGCTAGAAGTTTAAGGATAGTCGCCCTCATCAGGGATAGCCGCCTTCTTCAGGCAACAACTCAATGGCTGGCTTCCCCAGTGGTGTGACCTTCCAGGCTGGCGGCAAGCCTTCCATTCATCACCCTTCGAGAGCCATTTGTGAGGACGTCCTGGTCAACTGCCAGGGCGGCAACCGCCATTCAGGCAGTGGCATGGGGCTCGCTGGGTTGCCTGGCTGATGACACGGGATATCCAGGGAATCCTGGAAAGCTGGCCAAAAAAAACCGCCCCCAAAACCCTGGGAACGGTTGGTATGGCAACATTCAAGCCGACCGACTGGCGAGAGCAATACTGCGCCCGCTGGGGCTGGTGAACACGTCAGCAACTGGCAAGTCGCTCTCAAGTGAGCAGCGGCATGTCGTTCGACCCTCAGGATCCCTTAGCCGCAGACACCCGTGCCCGGGCACGACCAAGGGAAATCTGGGCCTTCACCTTCTCAGGGCTGGCGGGTTTCCCCTCAAAACCGGTGAGATTTTGTTGGGCCTTTTCGAGGTCCTGTTCGGCAGCGGCAAGATCAATGCCACTGCCCAGTTGGGCCTCGTTGGCCAACACGGTGACCTCGTTGGCTTCCACTTCGGCGAAGCCGCCGCTCACAGCAATCGATTGCCAGGATCCGGCCTGACGCAATCGCACCACCCCCGGCTCAAGGGCAGTCAGCATGGAGACGTGACCGGTGAGGACGCCCAGCTGGCCAGTGCTGCTGGGCAGAATCACCTCGTCAGCTTCGCCGTCATAAACGCTCTGGTCCGGGGCCAGAACACGTAGGTTCAGTGTCATGGGGAAGATCTCCGATCAAAGCAAACAATTACTTGGCATCCGCCAAAATCTTGGCGGCTTTGGCTCTCACTTCGTCAATGTTGCCAACCAGGTAGAAAGCAGCTTCCGGTAGATCGTCGAGTTCGCCAGCGAGGATTTGGTTAAAGCCTTGGATGGTTTCATCGAGTTTTACATATTTGCCGGGCATGCCGGTGAAGATCTCAGCCACGAAGAAGGGCTGGGAGAGGAACTTCTCGATTTTGCGGGCACGATCCACCGTGCGGCGGTCATCCTCCGAGAGTTCATCCAAGCCAAGGATGGCAATGATGTCTTGCAGTTCCTTGTAGCGCTGCAGAGTGGATTGAACGGCGCGGGCCGTACGGTAGTGATCATCACCTACCACCGAAGGCTGCAACATGGTGCTGGTGGAATCCAAGGGATCCACAGCGGGGTAGATGCCTTTGGAGGCCAAGCCACGGCTCAGCACCGTG
>JBIIIX010000172.1:0-6443 GCA_044234415.1 Cyanobium sp. | reverse complement strand
AGGGATGCCAGAGAAACTACCTCGCTCATACTGGTCTGTGCGCAGGAACACCTTGGCATGGAGTCGCTTGGTGCCCTTGAGTTGAAGCACCAAACGCAGGAGATCGCGTATCGCCTGATCGACCATATTCCATTGACCAGAGCTGCTGACACGATCCAGAGCATCGAAGACAAACAAAACGCCTGTATCTGCTTGCTGACTGAACTGGTCAGCCTTCTGGATCAGCGCAGCGACAGCCTCTGGTTGATCTTGAACCCAGTGGACGGTTGCTTCCCAGTGATCGGCAGGAATCGCCTGTGCTGTGACATCTGCTAACGCCCGGCAGAGCACTCCTCGCCAGATGGCATAAGGGGTAAAACCTTTCTTGAGAAGGTCTTCAAAAGTATCTGAGTCGGGATAGCGAGGATCTGCATTTGTCCCATAGCCAGGCAGCACCGTGAGCGGGTAGGGGAATAAGGTTTGCGGCAGGGCTCCTTTCCCTTGCAGGGCTGGGCTTTGCTGTAAGGCCTGGCTCCATACCGATTTACCCACACCACGGTCACCAATCACCAGGTTGCTCTCAAGACGCAGGGCCTTGACATGGGCCAGTGGCAGATAGAGGCGAGTTGGCGAAATCTCATCGGTGTGCTGGGCCACATCCTGGGGCAAGGCATCCAGAATGGCCTGCCGAATGTTCTCCACAGAAATCTCGGTCATGTTGTCTCCCCCTGAAGGAGTTCTTTGAGATCAGCGATCAGCTCGCCGAAGACCAAGTCCACCAGGCGGGGATCAACACCTTCCAAACGGGCGTGGTGGGATTGAATCGCTGCGAACGATTGGTTCCAGGGGATGAAGCGCGGGTAGTGGGGAGCGTCCCGATTCTCAAGATCAAAATTAAAGGCGGAATGACCCCTGGAATCAAGAATTGAAGCAGGCTGGTCGTCGTAGAGGGTCTCCAGAAATAGATCGTAAGCCCGTTCTTTCAGCTCTTCCTGCGCTTGTTTGGGGCTGTCATGCCAAGTGGGAATCATGGCGCCAACGAGTTGCAATCGTTGACGGATCTTTTGAGTCACGCCATGCTGGAGCCAATGCTGAAAAAGCAGCCGGTAGCCGGTCCATGTCTGCAGACCATCGAGCGCAAAAAGGTAGATGGTCTTGGCACCCAAGTCAGTGACGCAGGCTGAAGCGATTTCATCAATACCAGCGCGCGAATCGATCAGCACGATCTCGGGCTGATGGCGGCGCTCAAGTTCGCCAAGCAGGCGGTTCAGTCGGGCCGACCACATTTGACGCGAGCCATCAGCCTGAAAAGAGGGCATCCACACGCGGCCCAGCTTGCTGATGTACTCACCAGGATCACAGCCATGGGCTGGCACCACAACAATCTCGCCATTGCGGGATAGGGGGCTCAGGGCATAGAGATCCTGGATCACCGCACCACCATTCCCCAAGAGGTCTTCGACAAGCCAGTCGGTGATGCCAAAGGCGGGTTGGCGGTCTGGTGGCAACAGGGAGGAAGAAAGCCCCGGTGATTCCAGATCAAGATCGAGCACCAGCACTCGCTTGCCCGCTTCCGCCAGTGCCCAGGCCGAGGCCGCTAAAGCCGTTGATCGCCCGACGCCACCTTTGATGGAGTAGTAGACAACACGTGGGACAGCAGAAGATGGGGCTTCGATACTTTCCCAGGTGGCTTCCTGGGCGAGGCGATCAATTATATATACTTCTGAAATTGGCTGCCCATCACTGTCCACTAGCGGAAATATCAATGCACGCGGATCATCAATTATCAATTTAAGGTTATCCTCGAACATCCATAGTCTTTCGGGCTTACTGACATGCGGCTTTAACTGCTCACAGATTTCAGCTGTTAGCAGCCGCATTCTTGAATCATCAGAAACAAAGTCAATAGACTCTTCATGGCACACATCGATGATTAAGGCGATGCATCCATAAACATTTCTGTTGCCGATTACCGGGAGATAGGGTCTAATGCTGTCCTCGTAAGATTTGAGAATGCCAGCAAGCGCTGGCAGGATATCGTCAAATGTTGTCATGGTAGTTCCCGCTGGCTCTTGGCTTTGTACACGAGCTGCTTGACTGTACGGGCTGCCTCCCTATGCTCGTCTACCCTAGCGCGCGTAAAGTGCACGCGATTAGCATATCGATCATCGATTTCCCATTGATCAAAAGGATCGGGATTGGTGTTGGCAGGCAAGGCGTAGCGAGCAGCAGCGCCCCCTTGTGAATAGTTCTTATAGCACCTCCATATGCCGTTGGCATGCACTAAATCAGCTCGATTACTGGGCCTTCCGCGATTAGTATCAAAGAAACCAGGGACTAACTTAGTCATTAGCGCCTTGAGTCCGCATTCTGAAACCAGTCCATAAAGTTGGTCTGCATTGGCAAATCGTTGTGGTACCTGATTCCAAAGCAGCTCAGCATCCTCCCAGTGACGATCCATGGCATCAAGATAATCAGTTGGCAATTTAGGAGCACCTCTCATGATGTTTCCCCCTGCCGAGCCCTGGCGGCTTCATTAGCGGCTCGGCTGTCGTGCGGGTCGTTCCAGCGGTTGCCGTCGAAGCTGTCGCCCGCGGGCGGAGCCCCAGGAATCGGAACGAGGAACGGGCGGATATTGAGGCGCACGCCATCGTTGATGTCGGGATCCCAGCCGATTGGTTGCTGGTGCAGGGGTTTCCAACTCACGAAAATGTCGTCCTGAGGTTCGGATTCGAGGATCTTCAGGGGCGCTGGGCGAGCCTCAAGCTGAAAACCTTTTGCGCGTAGGCGGCGATCGTTGTCTTCTGCTGCCTTAGCTGCGCGATTTCGGAGCTCGTCAGCCGTTCGGAAACCACTGAGGTAACTGGCTTCGTTGGCGGTGAGGGCACCGGGGTCGATGCCGAAGGTGTGTTGAATGGCATTGGGGAACTTCTCGCGTAAACGACGGGTGAGCAGCGGTTCAGGCTTGAGGGCCTTGAGCCGGCCGGCGTTCACCAGCGTAATGAAGGCAGCCACTTTGCCACCAGCAGCCTGGATGTAGTCGGCCAGTTCGGCAAGGGTGCCGCCCAGACAGGTCACGTCGTCGACCAGGGCGTAGGCGGTGCCAGGAGTGACAGGGCCATCGAATTGGGGCCGCAGCAGCAGACGCTCCATGGGATTGGCTCCAGTGTGGAACACGCGGGAGGCCTGCACGATCTCGGTTTCCACTTCACCGTCCAACACCTTGGCGCAGCCGGTGGTGGGGTGAGAGAAAGCTCAGTTCCACATATGGTACCCGACAGGCACCCTCTCTACTCTGCGCTTGGCGGCGCAAAGCCCAGTACATGGAGATAGCAGCTGATCTTGTATGTAAGCTGTTTTCTGCTCAACCAGTTGTGCCATAACGCCTTGCCTGGAAGAGACTTAAGGAGCTAGGCAGAAGAGTTGAGAGAACAATTTAAATTCCGTAGACATGCTGTGTACTTGCAGGCCGAAACAATTGCATTGAAGTATGCTGGAAGGGACCCGCTACCCTCGTAAATGGAAAAGCCAAGGATGAACTTCAAAATTCATCATCCATGCCACGACCTCCGCACCTGCGGGGGCGCGCAAGGGAGTTCATGCGAGCCAGCATCGCCGATTTAAAAGACATTGAAAAGCAGATAGCCGACATGATTCAACATGAAAACGAGCTCACGAATCACCGAATCCAATGGTTTCTAACCCTTCAAGGATTCTTATTTACCTCCGTAGCATTGTACGGTGATCAGCCAGGGCGTAAATGGTTTGGATATTTGATTAGCGTCATGGGAATAGGTGTCTGCATATCGTTTGGTGTTGCTCTGCGCGCTGGCCAAAAGGGATTTAACAACCTGGTTGAACGATGGCACAAAGCCTACGAACCACACAGACGGAATTACTATCAGACAGGGGTTGCCGGCTACCTCTCGATGAAAAAGTGGGAAAATCTACTGGTTCCATGGGTTGCTTTACCGTGGATCTTGGGATTTGGCTGGCTGTTTATTTGCGTCTTTGTCTCTTTTCATCCTGGCCACGATCTGCCTGGGAGTTATGCTCCCGTTGTTCTTTAAAAGAACCAGCAGTCAGCTGCCGGGCGCAGCAATGGCACGAGAAGTGGGTTGAAATCTGGATACAAGGAGATAAGAGTATACAACACAAGAACTGGCCAACAGAAGGAATAGAAATCTTTGGGCTGGCTGGAAAAACAGAATTCAGGCTTCCAATGCTCTCATCGTATGTTGCAATCGGCTATGCGGATCAAGCGCAGTAGTTTGCGCGACTAAAGACTGATTGTGCGAGCAGATGCAGGCCGACTGCTACCGCGAGGGGGCCCCGAGTCTCTGCACCGAGCTGCTGGTGCGAGGTCTTGCGGTGCCTTATCAGCCCTGAGCCTGATGGTGGTTGACAACCCTGGAAACCTCTGGCGTCCTCGCCGGAGGAACCCATGACAACCACGGATCGAAGCGATAGCTTTCGCACCCTGGCGCTGTGCTGGCTGCTCGATGAGCTGCTCGCTGCCGAAGACGACCTGCTGGCGCTGGTAGCCAGGCCCGCAGCGTTGGCGGGCTGGCGGCGGGAGCGCTCGGGGGAGTTCTGCCAACAGGTGGGGGAGGGGTTGCTGGAGAAGTGAGCGTGAGCGCCGCAGGCTGTCGCAGGCCTATTCGACGCCATTGCCATCGAGGTAGGTAAGGCCCTGGCGGAGCAAGCTCCTGCGCTTGGGCGTAGGAGCCGAACTGGCTGCAGCGGTAGCGGCAACCACCCGGAGCTGGCTCCTTCGCTTGGCGATTGGCCTGGCGGGCTGCGGGCCGATAACCTTAGTTGCCATGGGGCATATCCCAGGGTCTCTCCATACCCCCCGGAACCGACGAGGCGCCCTGGCGTTCGTGCTCGGCTCCGCGCTCTGCCCCCAGGTGAGCAGCAGCATTGCACTGGCTGAGGGACTGGCAATAGGCAAAGGCCTGGCCGCCGTGGTGTGCAGCGCTAACAACGACCAGCGCCTGCAGCACTCGGCACACCAGCCGGATTCAGCCGGCCCTCCTGCCTGGAGTGCTTGCTGAAGCTGTCCCCGGCGGCGTCCGGCAGAAGCCTCGACGCCATTGAGGCTGACCTCAACGAACAGCGCAACGGGTGATGGCCTTTCTCGACGCCAGCGCCGCGACTTACCTCGTGGCAAGGACAGCGGCAGAGCGACCCCTGCGCTGGCCGCCTGCTTCGCCCGCTTGCTGTGCGGAAGCGGGTGGGGTCAAGGATTGCCAGAAGGGCCGAGAAGCTGTTGCCTTGGCCGCATGATCAGCCCGGCTTCCATCGTCGTGCCCCGCCGACGCCGCTCGCGATGAACAGACTCAGCCGCTGAGCTGGTCGGGATCGATCCCGGCCAGCTCGGCCCCTTGAGCGCGGAAGAAACGCCCCAACAACAGCGGCAACAGCAGCAGAAGCAGCGAGACCGGCAGCACGAACGGGATCAAGCCTGGTAGCGGCCTGAGCAGGAGCAGGGCATTCAGCCCGGGGACCGCCTGCAGCAGCAGCCACAAGCCCAGACCGATGGCGCCTCCGAACTGGCTGAGGCGGCTGCGCGGCTCCCCGTTCAGCCAGACCAGCACGCCACCGCCGAGCAGCAGCAAGCTGAACACCAAGCTGCGCCGACCCTCGAGGTCGAAACCGGGCCAACAGGCGAGGCTGAGAGCCAGCACGGCCAAGACCCCGCCCTGCAGCAGGGCCTTCCGCCAGGTGGCGGCTCCGAACAGCGGCGCCTCCGGTGGGCGGGGGGGCTGTCGCATCAGGCCCGGGCTGGCCGGCAGGGCCTCGAACACCACCGTGCAGGCCGGATCGATCACCAGATGCAGCAGGGCGATGTGCACCGGCAACAGCAGCAAGGGCTGGCCGGGCACCAGCAGCGGCAACAGGCTGACCGCGGCGATCGGCAGGTGGATCGCCAGCGTGTAGCCCAGGGCCCGGTGCAGGTTGTTCTCAATGCGGCGTCCCAGGGCGATCGCCTTCACCAGGCTGCCGAAATCGTCGCCAAGCAGCACCAGATCGGCGGACTCCCGCGCGACGGCCGTGCCGCGTTTGCCCATCGCCACGCCGATGTCGGCCGCCTTCAGCGCCGGGGCGTCATTGACGCCATCGCCGGTCATCGCCACCACCTCCCCCGCCGCCTGCAGGGCCCGCACAATCTGTAGCTTCTGCTGAGGCAGCACCCGCGCGAACACCGACACGGCAGCAAGACCGTCCCCCGGCCGGCCAGGAGGCTCTCCGGCCTCGAGAGCCCGCAGATCGGAGCCGCTCAGCACGGGTCCCGCAGGCAGCCCCGCCTGCTCGGCGATCGAACGGGCTGTCAACGGTGCGTCGCCGGTGATCATCACCACCCGCACCCCTGCGCCACGGGCCAAGGCGATCGCGGCCGGCACCTCCGGCCGCAACGGATCCGCCAGCCCCACCAGGCCGATCGGCTCGAACAGGTAGTC
>JBIIIX010000171.1:0-6456 GCA_044234415.1 Cyanobium sp. | reverse complement strand
GGGGCCTCCAGCCGTTGGCGTTCCAGCGCTTGGAGGCATTGGCGCAGGATCGGCAGGCGGTTGTAGGTGGGAATGACGACGCTGAGGAACATGCGGGCTGCGGGAGGGGGCACCACCGGGGACCGACCCAGCGGACAACGAAGGGGACCCCGAGGGGTCCCCAAGCATCACCTCCGGCTGGCGAGGCCAGACGTGGGTGTTGTTCAGTGAGCAGGCGCGATCAGTCGGCGGCGCCGCCGTTGTTCGCGGTGCCGGTGACCCCATTGCCAGCGCCTTCACCACGGCCATCGTTGCGGAGCTTGCGCTTCTTGAACTTGCGGGCGTAAGCGCGATTGCGCTCCTGCTTTTCCTTTTTCAGATTCCTGCGTTTGGCCATGCGGACGGCGTTGGGGGAGAGTCTTGAGAATTCACACTACTCAATCGGCGCCCACCAGCACGGGGGCGTTGCCCGTCCCGGGCACCGGCTCGTCCCAGAGGCGGCCGTCCTCCATCTGCACCAGCCGGTCGGCCACATCGAGGATGCGGGGATCGTGGGTCACCATCAGCACGCTGCAGCCCTGGTCCCGGGCCAGGCGCCGCAGCAGTTCCACCACTTCCCGGCCGGTGTGCTTGTCGAGGGCGGCGGTGGGCTCATCGGCCAGCAGCAGGCGCGGCTCGGCCGCCAAGGCCCGGGCGATCGCCACCCGCTGCTTCTGGCCGCCGGAGAGATCGTGGGGCAGTTTGCCCAGGTGGTCCGAGAGGCCCACCGCCCGCAGCCATTCGCGGGCCACATCGCGGCGAGCCCGGTAGCTCAGGCCTGGCAGCAGGTCGGCCCCCATCTGCACGTTCTGCTCGGCGGTGAGGCAGCGCAGCAGATTGTGGCCTTGAAAGATCATGCCGATCCGCTGCCGCAGCCGCTGGCGCTCGGCCCGGCTGGACCCCGCCAGTTCCAATCCGAACACCCGCACCGACCCCTGCTGGACCTGGCGCAGGGCCCCCACCAGCGTGAGCAGGGTGGTCTTGCCGCAACCGGAGGGCCCGGTGAGCAGCACCACTTCACCCGGGCGGATCTCCAGATCAACCCCCTGCAGCACCTGGCGCCGGTTGATCCCGGTGCCGTACCAGTGGCTGAGGTCGGCCACGGCCACGCTGGCGTCGGCATCGCTGTGGGGGAGCGCCATGGCTTAAAAGATCTCCGCGGGATCGGCATCGGCCAGCTTGCGCATGGCCATGAACGCTGAACCCATGCACATCGTGAAGATCAAGGCGAACACCAGCAGGGAACGCTCGGCGTCCATCTGAACCGGCAGGCTGGTGCCGGAGCGCACGAGGGCGTAGAGCCCCAGGCCGGCCAGCCAGGCCGGCATGTAGCCGAGCACCGCCAGGATCAGGCCCTCGCGGGCCACCACCCCCAGCAGGCTGGGCAGGGGGTAGCCCATCGCCATCAGGGTGGCGTACTCCGGCAGATGATCGCTGACATCGGAGTAGAGGATCTGGTAGACGATCACGCAGCCCACCACAAAACCCATCGCGGACCCGAGGGTGAAGATGAAGCCGATGGCGGTGCTGCTGCGCCAGTAGTTCTTCTCGAATTCCGCGAAGCCCTTTTTGGTGTAGATCGTTACATCCGCAGGCAGGATTCGCTTCAGCCGGGCGGCCACGGCGGCGGGATTGGCGCCGGGGGCGAGCCGGATCAGGCCCAGTTCGATGCTGCCGGGGGGGGTGTTCGGCATCAGCCGCAGAAAGGTTTCGCCGCTGGTGAGCACGTTGCCGTCGGCGCCGAAGGAGGGGCCCAGGGCCACCAGCCCCGCCACCCGCACCCGCTTGCCGGCCAACTCGGTTTCCACCACCTTGCCCTGGCGCAACCAGTCGGCGATCGGGCCGAATTCGGGTCGGGAGCGTTCATCGAACAGCACCCGGCCCCGCTGGCTGAGCGCCTGGGCCTTGGCGGTGAGCCCCGGATCGGTGAACAGGGGATCGCCGGGCTCGAAGCCCAGGGTCAGGATCGAGCGGGTGGCGCGGGTCTTGGGGTTGCGCCAGAGCAGCAGGTTCCAGTGCACCGGTGTGGTGCCCTCCACCTGGGGATCGGCCATCGCCTGGATCAGGCGCCGCCGCGGAAAGCCCGCCATGCCGACCGAACTCATCGTGCGCGGGCTCAGCAGCACCAGATCCGCGGCAAAGAGCTTGTGGATTGTGACGCTGGCATCGAACAGCGCATCGCGGAAGCCCAGCTGCATGAACATCAAGATGCCGGCGAAGGCGATGCCGGCCAAGGCCACGGCCAGGCGGGCAGGCTGGCGGGCGAGCAGGAGCCAGGAGAGGGGGATGCGGCGGGACGGCCAGAAGAAGACCATGGCCAGCCTCAGGGCTCCAGTTTGGCGATCACCTTCAAGCCGGTGAGGTCCTGCACCCGGCGGGCATCCTCCGGATCCAGCCGCACCCGCACCTCCACGATGCGGGCATCGGCGTCGCCGGTGGGGTCGGTGGAGAGCAATTGCCGCTGGCGCACCTGGGGGCTGATGCGGCTCACCCGGCCGCTGAGGGTGCCGTTGAAACCGCCGTTCTCGCTGCTGAGGCGCACGGTCTGCCCCAAGCGCACCCGGCCGATGTCGCTCTCATAAACCTCCACTAGGGCCTCCATCCGCTCGCTGTTGCCCAGCTCAAGGATGCCCTTGTCGCCCGGGCGCTCGCCGGGGCGGGCCTGGATGCGCAGCACGGTGCCGTCCAGCGGGGCTCGCAGTTCGGTGTTCACCAGATCTGTGCGCACCCGACTCAGCTGGGCGCGGGTCTCGTGCAGCTGCCCCTGCAGTTCGAGGGTGCGCTGCTCCCTCAGGTCGAGTTCGCTGGCGGCGAAGGCACCGGCGGCCGCCAGCCGGCGGTAGCGCTCCAGATCGCGGAGCTGCAGCCCCAGCCGCCGCTCCAGGTTGGCGATGCGGGTGATCAGTAGGAGCTCCTCCGCCCTCTGGACCGGACCGTTGTCGAAGCGAGCCAGCAGCTGGCCCGCCTGCACCCGGTCCCCTTCCCTCACGAAGAGAGCCGTGATGCGCGGGCTGCCGCCGATGCCGGTGATCGGCGCCGCCAGCACCCGGATGTCACCGGCGGGGTCGAGGCGCCCGAGGGCGGCCACCGACTGACGGCCCGGCTGGGGTTGGGCGGGTGCGGCCTTGCGGGGAGCCTCCTCAGGCTGACGCCAGGGAGCCCGCACCAGCACGGCCCCGAGCACCAGGGTGGCCAGGGCGACGGCCCCGACTCCGAGGATCAGGGGGCGACGGGGTCGTCGAAGAGGAGCTCCTCGATGTAGCGGTCCGCCCAGGTGGGGTTGAACGCTTTCTCCAGCACCCGCCGGGTTTTGTCGTTCTGTTTCTGTTGCTTGCAATAGCGGAGCTGCCCCTCCCAGCGTGCAACCGTAGCCGGGTCGTCGGGGGCCTGAGGCACTTCCTGTGCCACCGCTTCCCCCAGAACCGCCAGGAAGCCGGCAACTTGGTCGATGAACGACCGTTCCTCCGCGGCATCGGCCGGACGCACGAACAGCACGTGGGGGGAGAAGATCGACCCCCAGGCGGGCAGCTCGCGCCGCTGGCAGAAGGGGCCCAAGTCCCGGGCCGCCAGGGCGGCCTCGATCGGCGCCGGCAGCGCTTCCGTCACCGGTGAGAGGTCGACGATCGCCGCCGACACCCCAGCCCGGCTGGCGACGATATCGGCGCCGAACACCGGCAGGTCGTAGCGGGGATCCGGGAAGAACACGCAGTGCAGGATCTGCAACCCCGCCCCGAGCCGAGCCGTTTCCAGATGCAGCTTGCGCAGGCCCCGGCTGGCGAACACCTCATTGCAAATGAACAGGTCCTCGCCATCGAGGCGGCCGCTGATCGCCTCGAGGGTGGGATCGATGGCCAGGGGCCGCACCTCCGGCAGCCCGGCCATGGCTTCGCGGATGCGCTGCGCCAAGGCCTCCACCATGGGGTGGAGGCCGGGACTGACCGAGGCCTGAGGCATCACCGCGCCACAACCAGCAGAATGGCGATCCTGCCATTGATTCGTGATCGCATCCCAAGGTTGTTGCGGGCCGTTGCTGCCTGGTTTGGTTGAGCCGCGGCACCAGCGCCTGGCCAACGGGGCCGAAGTGGTCACCTTGCCCCTGGCGGACGCACCGCTCACCTGTCTGGACTTCTGGTGTCGGGCCGGCAGCCTCTGGGAACAACCGCAGGAAAGCGGTTTGGCCCACTTCCTCGAACACATGGTGTTCAAGGGCAGCCAGCGGCTGGCGGCCGGCGAGTTCGACCGCCGCATTGAGGCCCTTGGCGGCAGCAGCAATGCCGCCACCGGTTTCGATGATGTGCACTACCACGTGCTGATTCCCCCCGAGGCGGCGGCCGAGGCGCTGGAGTTGCTGCTCGATCTGGTGTTGTCGCCGAAGCTCGACCCTGAAGCCTTCGCCATGGAGCGGCAGGTTGTGCTGGAGGAATTGGCCCAGAGCGAGGACCAGCCCGAGGAGGTTGCCCTGCAACGCCTGCTGGGCGAAGCCTGCCCGCACCACCCCTACGGCTTGCCGATCCTTGGCCGTCGCGAGGCGCTCCAGGCCCATGCCCCCGAGGCCATGGCCCGCTTCCACAGCCGGCTTTACGGCAGCGATCGCTGTGTGCTCGCCGTGAGTGGCTGCCTGCCGGAGCACGATCTGTTGGAGCAGCTCGCCAGGGGGCCGCTCGGGGCTCTACCGCCACGTGGCGAGCCGATCACGCCACCGCCGCTGCGGGTGCTGCCGGGCGAGCACCACCTGGCCCTGCCGCGCCTCGAGGCCGGCCGGCTGCTGATGGCGTGGTGGTTGCCCCCCGCCGCTGATCTGGTGCGGTTAATGGGGGCCGACCTGGCCACGAGCCTGCTGGCCGATGGGCGCCGCAGCCGGCTGGTGGAACGCCTGCGTGAAGACCTGCGGCTGGTGGAGAGCATCGATCTGGATCTGCACGCCATGGAATGCGGCAGCCTGGCCCTGCTGGAGGCGGTAAGCGACGCAGCCGATCTGCCGGCGGTGTCGGCGGCGGTGCGGCAGGTGTGGCGGGAGCTGATGGCTGAACCGATTCAGCCCGATGAATGGCGGCGCGCCTGTCGCCTGGTCACCAATGGCTACCGCTTCGAGCTTGAAGCCCCCGCTGCCCTGGCGGGGCTGATCGGCAACAGCTGCCTCTGGGGACGGCGTCGACCGCTGGAGGAACCGCTGGCGGTGATCGATCAATGGGATCCCGGGCGCCTGCGGGAGGAGATCCTTCCCCTGCTCGATCCTGAGCGGGCCTGTGTGATGGAGGTGGTGCCCGCATGACCGCGCCCGCTCCTGCCAATCCCCCAATCAGCGTCCACACCGCAGCCAGCAACGGCTGGCCCACCGCCCGCGGCGGCTTGCCCGTGGTGGTGCTGCGGCGCCCGGGCCCGGCGATCCTGGCGGCCCGCTTGGTGATCCGCGGCGGCAGCGGCGCGGATCCAGCCGGCCAGTGCGGCGCCCACCAGCTGCTGGCTGGCCTGATGACCCGCGGTTGCGGCGATCTCGATGCCACCGCCCTGGCTGAGCGGGTGGAGGGGGCCGGGGCGGCCTTGCGGGCCGAGGCCCATGAGGACGCCCTGGTGATCGGCCTTAAATGCGCCGCCGGCGACGTGGACGAGCTGCTGCCCTTGCTGCCGGCCATGGTGCGGCGGCCACGGCTGGAGCCGGATCAGCTCGATCTCGAACGCCAGTTGAACCTGCAGGCCTTGCAGCGCCAGCGGGAGGATCCCTTCCAGATGGCCCACGACCTGCTGCGTCGCCAGCTCTACGGCACGGGTCCTTATGGCCATGACCCCCTGGGGCTGGAGAGCGATCTGGAGGGGCTGGACGCCACGGGGCTCTCGCCATTGGTGGGCGACCTAGGCCATCAAGGTGCCGTGCTGGTGCTCTGCGGCGACGCGCCGGAGCGGGCCCTGGAGCTGATTGATGCCGCCTTGGAGCAGCCCTGGCCCACGTCCCTGCCGGCGGCAGCCCGGCAGCTGGAGCTTCAGCCGCAGGCCCCGCCCTCACTCGCCTTCGAGGAGGAGGACACCGAGCAGCTGGTGCTGATGCTCGGCTGCGCCACGGTGCCCATGGGCCACGCTGATTCCGTCAGCTTGCGGCTGCTGCAGGCCCATCTCGGCTTGGGCATGTCCTCCCGGCTATTCACCGTGATGCGGGAGGAGCGGGGGCTGGCCTACGACGTAGGCGTGCACCTGCCCGCTCGCTCCGGGGCGGCGCCGTTCGTGATGCATCTCTCCACCTCGGCCGACCGGGCCGCCGAGGCCACCAGCTGCTTGCTGGCCGAGTGGCGGCGGCTGCGGGATCAGCCCCTCAGCGACCGGGAGTTGGAGCTGGCCCTGGCCAAGTTCCGCGGCCAGGACGCCATGGGCCGCCAGACCTGCTCCCAGATCGCCGAACGACAGGCCCTGGTGTTGAGTCAAGGGCTACCCGCCGACCACGTCGAT
>JBIIIX010000019.1:0-21965 GCA_044234415.1 Cyanobium sp. | reverse complement strand
TTGTGCAGATCGTCAAGCAGGCTGCTGTCCTGCTCGCGATGGAAAGGCAACCAAATCACCTGGCGCTCCCCGCGCTCCGCAAGGGTGTCGACCGCGTCCAAGTAGAGGCGCCACTGGGGCGGCTTCAAACTGGCCACGGGGCGCCAACACAGAACGATCGGCCCGCCGGGGCCGCTCCACGAGCCTGATTGCAGGGCCCAGACAGGATCGCTGCCCACCAAATCGAAGCGACAACCGAGCTGTTTCGCCAGCCGAGCGGATTCCCCATCGCGCCAGCTGGCCCCGCTGATCCTGGCCAGCAGAAAACTCACAAGGCGGCGGCTGCGGCGGCGCCGCAGCGGTCCCAGACCTTGGGCCCAGAGCAGCACCGGCTTGTTGTTGAGGCAGGCAACAACGATCAACAGAGAGTAATAAAGCAGGCTCGAGAAGCTGGTCGAGTCCTGCAGCAAACTGCCGCCGCCCAGCACGAGCGCTTGGCATCTGCCCAGGGCAGCCAACACCGCCGCCGGCCGGCGGCGGTCCACGGTTTCAGCGTCGAAGGCGGCGGCCAACGTGGCCTGGTCGTGGGCCGTGATCAGGGGCCGGCAGTCCTCCGGCAGCTGGCGCAGCAGGACCGCGAGCAGAGCGTCATCGCCGAGATTGTGCTCGCCGTAGTAACCACAGAGCATCACGGGAGCTCTCGAACCCGTGGGGTTGGCCATCTGGCGCTGGCGGTTGCGGCGCAGCATCGCATCCGCAACCGGTCACGGTGTGGGGTTGGGTTCGCCAGGCTTGCCTTGCGAGCCGCCGGATCGGTCGCGTGCTGCTGCCACCATTGCGGTTTCCATCCCTTTCTCGATGCACGCTCTCTCGCTGCCGACCTGGTGGATCCACATCACTTCGGTGTTGGAGTGGCTGCTGGCGATCTTGGTGGTCCAGGCCTATGGGCGCCAACGCCGCGAACCCGGCTGGCGCTGGTTGGCTCTCGCGATGGTGCCGGCGCTGATCAGCGCCATGGCGGCCTGTACCTGGCATCTGTTCGACAACAGCTCCCAGCTCCACGGCCTTGTGGTGCTCCAGGCTGGTTTGACCTTTGTGGGCAATGCCACCCTGGCTGGTGCCGCTGGGTTGCTGCTGCGGCAGCAGCGCGCCAGGGGCGACTCCAACGACGTTGTGGCCAACCCATGAGCGGTGACACCCTGTTGTCCTTCTTGGCGCGGCTGGACAGCTTCGATCCCACGCCGCTGTTCGTGTTGTCCTTGCTGCCCTATCTGGCCTTTCTCTTCTGGGCCGAGCGCCTGCCAACCTTTCCAAGGCTGGCCCTGCGCGGCTTTCAGTTCACGTTGGTGTTCGTGGCGGTCACGATCGCTGCGGCCATTTTGGCTGAACTCCGCTTTGGTCGACAGTTGGCTGATGTTGATGCGCTTCATGGCGGCGCGGAGTCCCTGTTGACCATCAGCAATCTGCTTGTGCTGTTCGGCTTCCAGCAGGCCCTGCGGGGAGAATCCAAGTGAACAAGTCTTACGGGTGAGCCTGGAATCCCTGCCAGACCCGGAAGATGGATCGTCGGCATCTGCCCCATGATCACCCCAATCCTGGCCTTGGCTCCCGCTTCCATTTCCTGGTCTCCAAAGGTGGCCTTGGTGATGGTCATCTGCAACGTGATCGCCATCGCCATCGGCAAGGCCACGATCAAGCAACCCAATGTGGGGCTCCAGCTTCCCAGCCCCAACTTTTTTGGCGGACTGAGCCATGGGGCCATGCTGGGAACCCTCTCCCTGGGCCACATCCTCGGTCTTGGCGCGATTCAGGGCCTGGCGAGCCGCGGCGTTCTCTGAGTCGATCAGCTTCCTTCAGCTGAGAGCCCAGTGGGTGTACCCAACCCCATCGGGCTCTTCTTCAGGGCAGCTCCCCCTCTCATCGCCAACCCAGCAGATACGGCACCAGCTTGAGGCCGAAGCGCTCAAACCGGTAATCAAAGAGCAGGGCGGAGAGGTCCTCGGCTGAGGCTCCCCGCTCCAGGCCCGCTAGCACCGCCTGCAAGCGGCGATCCCCGCGGGGGCTAGCCAGGCTGAGCCAGGTGCGCCGCGCGATGCGCCCACTGGGCACCCAACGCCAACCGAGGGTCCGGCGCAGCAGCTTTGGATAACGCTGGAGTGGGCCATCCAGGTGGCGACCGTGCTGGCCTCGGCGCTCGAGGTCAAGGGTTTGCAGCAACAAGGGTGCGAGCTCACGGCTTGCGGTCAGGGCGTGGCGAATCCCTTCACCACCCAGCAGATTCGCGGTACTCACCGCATCACCGAGGCCGATCAGGCGTCCGCGCTGGTGGGGTTCCCGCCGGGAGATGCTGCTTCGCACCAAACCGCCGTGTCGATCGAGCACCCGGATCCCCTGGTAGGGGTCGCGGCAGTCCTCGGTGGCTTGTGGAAACAGACGTCGATACAGCTCCTGCATCAATGGAGCCAAGGGTACGGGGGCACTGCCCTCCGGGGTGATTCGGCAAGCTCCGAGCTTCAGGAGTCCAGGCTGCATGGGGAACACCCAGCCATACCCCTGGGGAACCCAATCGCTACCGAGGCAGAAACTGAGCTTCCCCGCCCAGTGATCCCAGGTTTGGATCGGCACCTGCAAGAGCCACTCCACTCCCACGGCACGAATCAAGTTGTGATCGCGGTGGGCAGGCAGGGGATCGGGCAGCGGGTCGCCGATCAAGCTGCGGGCCTGGCCGGTGGCGTCCACCACCCAGCGGCTGCGCAACCGCAGCCGGCCACCATCGCGTTGGAGCACCGTGGTGAGCATCTCGTGTCCTTGGGCTTGGCAGCCCTGGGCGCGCAGACCGAGGGAGACCTGACCGCCCCAGGCGAGGGTCTGCTGGGCCTGCCAGCCGCGCAAGGCGCCGAAATCAAGCACGACCCCCAGCGGACGCTCTCCCCGCCAATGCCGCCTGGCGTGCCCCGGCCCAATCAACTGCCAGCTCCGCCAACGGTGACCGACCAGCTCGGCCGGCAGCCCGAATCGCTGAAGTGCCTCCAGCGGCATGGCGGCACTGCTGAAGGCCGCCTGACGGAGATCCGGGAGCTGGTCGATCAGCAAGACCTTCTGGCCGGCCCTGGCCAGCTGGGTGGCGAGGTCGCCACCGGCCGGGCCGGCGCCCACCACCAACACATCCCAAAGCTGCTCAGACAGCTCAGGCTTTGGCCTGGAGAGCGCTTGGCCGCGATCCGGGGCTACAGACTCAGGCCGCAACGGCGGAACGGGATCCTGGTTGGGTCAGCAGCGGGAAGCGCTTGAGGATGCGATCTGTCATCTGGGCAGGAGTTAGCCCGAGTTTCTGCTTGCTCTGATCCGGTGAGGCGTGGTCGACCAACACATCCGGAATGCCAATCCGCAGCACCGGCATCAGCACATCGTGGTCGTTCAGGCACTCCACGACGGCCGCGCCGAAGCCTCCCGCAAGGGCTCCTTCCTCCATCGTCACCACCCGACCGATGCGTCGCGCCTTCGGCAGGATCAGCGCCTCATCCAGGGGCCGCAGGAAACGGGCGTTGATCACCGCGGCGCACACCCCTTTCTCCTGGAGCAAGCCCGCCGTGGCCATTGCCGGCATGACCATTGAGCCATAGGCCACGATCAGCAGATCATCGCCCTCGGTGAGCAGTTCGCCCCGGCCGATCTCCAGGGGCAGCCAGCCCTCCTCCATCAGCGGCACGCCTTCGCCTTCGCCCCGCGGGAAGCGAATCGCACAAGGGCCTGGATGGGCAATGGCGGTCACCAACATGCGTTGGAGTTCCGCTTCATCCTTGGGGGCCATCACGGTGAAGTTGGGAACGCTGCGCAGGTAGCTGATGTCGTATTGGCCTTGGTGGGTGGGGCCGTCGGCCCCCACAATCCCGGCGCGATCGAGCACGAAGGTGACCGGGAGGTTCTGGATGCCGACGTCGTGAATCAGCTGGTCGTAGGCGCGCTGCAGGAAGGTGCTGTAGATGGCCACCACCGGCCGCAGGCCCTCGCAGGCCATGCCAGCGGCCATGGTGACGGCATGCTGTTCGGCGATGCCCACATCGTAATACTGCTTGGGTAAGGCTTTCTCCAGCAAATCGAGACCAGTGCCAGTAGCCATCGCCGCGGTGATCCCCACCACCCTGGGATCCTGCTCACAGATCTTGACCAAGGTCTGGCCGAAGACTTTGCTCCAGCTCGGCGGTTTGGGCTTGCTGGAGGGATAGGCCTTGCCAGTGGCCAGGTCAAAGGCTGATTGGGCGTGATAGCCAACTTGATCCGCTTCTGCATAGGGGTACCCCTTGCCCTTGGTGGTGGCCACATGCACCAGCACGGGGCCCTCGCATCGGTGTGCCAACGCGAAGCTGCGCACCATGGCGGCGATGTCGTGCCCGTCAACGGGGCCGATGTAGTTGAAGCCCAACTCCTCGAAGACGGCTCCCAACTTGGGAACCGCAAGGCGCTTCATGCTCTCCTTGAGCGTCTTGAGCTCCGCTGGCAACTCGCCATGCAGGAAGGGCAGATGGCGCACCGCTTCCTCAGCACTGTCGCTGAGGAACTGCAACGGCCCGCTGTGGCGCATGCGGTTGAGGTGGGTGGAGAGAGCGCCAACGGGTGGGCTGATCGACATGTCGTTGTCATTCAGCACCACGAGCAAACGGGTCTGAGGCAGATGACCGGCGTGGTTGATCGCCTCCAGTGCCATGCCACCGGTGAGGGCGCCATCGCCGATCACCGCCACACAGCGAAAGTCCTCGCCGCGGGCGTCGCGAGCCAGGGCCATGCCCAGGGCGGCCGAGATTGAGGTGGAGGCGTGGCCGGCGCCGAAATGGTCGAAACGGCTTTCGCAGCGCTTGAGATAGCCCGCCACTCCGCCTTTCTGGCGCAGGGTGTGGAAGTCGCGGTAGCGCCCCGTGACCAGCTTGTGGGGATAGGCCTGGTGACCCACGTCCCAAACCACCCGGTCGTTGTCGAGATCCAGGGTCTGGTACAGGGCCAGGGTGAGTTCAACAACCCCGAGGCCCGGGCCAAGGTGGCCGCCGCTGGTGGAGACCACCTGCAGGTGGCGCTCGCGGATCTGGCGAGCGATCGCCTCAAGTTCCGCCACGCTGAGCCCATGGAGCTGGTTGGGGTGGTTCAGCTCGCTCAGATGCATGGCGTCAAGGCGCGGCAAACGCAATCTACGGGGTCTCACTGAACGGCTGGCGGCAACGGCGACCATCGGCGCCGCCGATTGCCACACTGGTTCGATGACCGAAGCGCGCTCCCAAGACCTTTGTTGGCGCACCAGCCGCGCTGGAGCGCCTGAGGAGGTGAGTCCTTATCTGCAACGGATCCTGCGGGCCCGTGTTTACGAGGTGGCGATCGAATCGCCCCTGGATCCGGCTCCCAACCTTTCACGACGGCTCGGCAACAGGGTGTTGCTCAAGCGCGAGGACCTGCAGCCGGTGTTCAGCTTCAAGCTGCGCGGCGCTTTCAACCGCATGGCGGCCCTACGCCGCTCGGAGCTGGATCGTGGCGTGATCGCCGCCAGCGCTGGCAACCACGCCCAGGGGGTCGCCTTGGCGGCCCAACGGCTCAACTGCCGGGCGGTGATCGTGATGCCGGTGACCACCCCCGAAGTGAAGGTGCGGTCGGTGTCGGCCCGGGGGGCGGAGGTGGTGCTCCATGGCGACACCTACGACGAGGCCTACGCCGAGGCGCGCCGCTTGGAGGCCACCCGGGAGCTGATCTTCATTCATCCCTTCGACGACCCGGACGTGATCGCCGGCCAAGGCACCATCGCTTTGGAGATCCTGCGCCAGTGTTCCCAACCGCCGGACGCGATCTACGTGGCGGTGGGCGGAGGCGGACTGATCGGCGGCATCGCCGCCTATGTGAAAAGTCTCTGGCCTGAGGTGGATGTGATCGGCGTGGAACCGGTCGATGCCGCCGCCATGACCCAGTCGCTCTGCAGCGGCGAGCGGGTGCGGCTCGATCATGTTGGCTTGTTCGCCGACGGCGTCGCTGTGCGGCAGGTGGGGGAACGCGCCTTTGCGCTAGCCCAGCAGTACGTGGACGCCATGGTGACGGTCAGCACCGATGAGATCTGTGCCGCCATCAAGGACGTGTTCGAAGACACCCGCTCGATCCTGGAACCGGCCGGCGCCCTGGCGATCGCCGGCATGAAGAAGGACGTGGCGCGGCGTCAGCTCGAAGGCCAAACGCTGGTGGCGGTCGCCTGCGGTGCCAACATGAATTTCGGTCGGCTGCTGTTTGTGGCCGAGCGGGCGGAGCTGGGGGAGGAGCGTGAAGCCCTGCTGGCGGTGGAGATCCCGGAACAGCCTGGCAGCCTGCGGCGGTTCTGCGGCTTGCTGGGGCAGCGCAATCTGACCGAATTCAGCTATCGGCTTGCCGATACCCAAAGGGCGCATATCTTCGTCGGCGTTCAGATCAAAGGTCTCCAGGACACCCAGATGTTGATGGATGACCTCACCGGCAGTGGCTTTCCCTGCCTCAATCTCAGCGACAACGAACTAGCCAAGCTCCATCTCTGTCACATGGTGGGAGGCCGGCTGCCATCCCAAAGCGCAGCTGGCGATGGCTTGGCCGGGGAACTTCTCTACCGGTTTGAATTCCCAGAGCGGCCGGGCGCGCTGATGGATTTTGTGAGTTCTCTGCACCCAAACTGGAATATCAGCATCTTCCACTATCGAAATCATGGGGCTGATATGGGGCGGATCGTGATCGGTGTGCAGGTGCCCACCTCGGAACGCGATGACTGGCGCGCCTTCCTGGCGGAGCTGCCCTACCGCCATTGGGACGAGACCCAAAACCCGGCGTACCGCCTTTTCCTGGGCCCGATGGATCTGCCCGTGCCGGCCCTGGCCGGTCTACAGGGCGTTCGATCTTGAGCGGTCTGCGAGTCCGGCAGCGTGCCGTTGGCGGCAGCTCGGCCTTGGTGCCGCTTAACCAGCGCAGTGAACCCTGGTGGGCTTGGGATCGTTGCGATACGGTGCGCCTGTGACCGGCTCGCGATCTGGCAATGCCCATCGATCCCGAACCCACGGTGCCCCACGTGCCCCAGGACAACACCCCTGAACCCGATCTTGCGGTGGGTGCCGGCAGCCGTGCGATTGCCTCCATGGCGACCTTCTCGCTGCCGGCGCGCTTGGAGGCGATCCTTTACCTCAAGGGTCGTCCGCTCACTCTCAGCGAGCTCGCCGGGATCGCTGGCATCGATCGGGACACGGCTGAGCTTGCCCTGATCACCCTGATGGCCGATTACGCCCATCGCGATACAGCTCTCGAAATCCACCAGGACGGCCAGCGCTACGCCCTACAGCTGCGCGAGAGCCTTGCGGATCTGGTGCAGGATCTGCTGCCGGTGGACCTCAGCACCGCGGCGCTGCGCACCTTGGCCACGATCGCACTGCGCAAACGCTTGCTGCAATCTGAGCTTGTCGACCTGCGCGGCTCCGGTGCCTATGACCACATCAAGGAACTTCTCGCCCATGAGTTCATCGATCGCAAACGCCAGAGCGATGGCCGCTCCTATTGGCTCAGCCTCAGCGACAAGTTCCACCGCACCTTCACGATCCAAACCGACGACCTACGTCCCCGCGCTTCGGCACCCCGCGCATCGGAAACCCGTGGATCCACCGCAGCTAGCGCCGGCCCCGTAGCGGAGACTGAAGCAGAAGCGTTTGCGGCCGTCGAGCCAACAGGCGAGGCGGCTGCCTGAGGCCTGTGCCCGTGCCGCCCCTCCAAAAAGGGAAGGAGGGCCATGCACAGGAGGCAGCCCGCCCTCGCCCGTGCATCACAGGGCATGCCGTTGTGGCTTGGTGAAGCCGTGACCGGCTGCGTGTCTAGGGACGGTTGTCCATAGAGTTTGATCGACTCTTGCCCTCGCTGCCGGCATGACCCTTCTCGCCTTCCCCCTGCAGGTGTTGGCCCAGACCCTCAACATCTACCTGCTGGTGCTGCTGGTCAGGGTGCTGCTGAGCTGGTTCCCCAATCTGGATTGGAGCAACCCGGTGCTCTCGGGCGTCAGCGCCATCACAGATCCCTACCTAAATGCCTTCCGGGGGCTGATCCCGCCGCTGGGCGGACTGGATCTTTCCGCGATCCTGGCCTTCCTGGCCATCCAGCTGCTGCAAAGCTTGCTCCAGGCCGGGGCGTCCCTTGTTGCTGGCGGCATGGCCTACTGAGTCGCCGTCTGGGGGGCCATGGAGCGCAGTCGCAGCTCGACGAAAGCAGCACGGACCCTTCCCAGCTCCAAGGCTTCCAGGCTGATCAACCAGACTCCAGGCTGGAGTCGGCGGAAACAGAGCGTTCCAAGGGCAAGAGTTCATCCTCAGGGCCCGCCCGCTTGCGAACAGGGGCCGAGAATCCCCTTGCTTTCACGCGCTTGACCACAAACGGGCCAGGTGTGCCGGCGGGAATCGAGATGCGCAGGGCAAAGGGCGTCTGGCCCGGTGGCACATCACCGATGGAGCCGAGCCGGGTGCGGTTCGGCAGGGCAGGTTCACCGCTGGCATCCAGCACCTGGCCGAACACGTCGGTGTCGACCACCGGAGCGGATCCTGGATTGGTCACCACGCCACGCAGGGCGTAGCAAGCCGCCCCGGCAGGGCGACGCAGCTCGGGCTGGCGGCCAGGGTCGGCCTCCGAGCAGGCTGCCAGGGCAATGTCGCTCACCTGGAGATCCGCGGCCCAGAGGGGCGAGGCGCAAACCAAGAGCCACAGCAGCAACAAGGGCGGCAGCCAGTTGGACAGCGTCAAGCCGATGCCAGCGAGCCCAGCGGCAAGATTGGCCTCAGGAGCCTTCTGGGAAGGCTGCCATGCCTGTTGGAGCGGCCCCCGGAGCCATCTCATCGCCGATCGCCACTGCCGGAGATCACGTTACGGGCTGCGCGGTCGGCCAGCTTGCTGAGATTCGCTGCCGCGATCTGCTCCAGCTCCAGATTGAGCTCTGTGGCCAGCTGAGCCACATACCAGAGCACGTCGCCAAGCTCGAGGGCCAGATCCTGCCGTGCCTGGGCGTCGAAGACACCCTCACGATCACGCAGCACCTTCTTCACCTTGTCGGCCACCTCGCCGGCTTCACCGCAGAGTCCCAGGGTGGGATACAGGGGGTTCAGACCGACGTCGGGATACCGGGCCGTCTGCCTGGAGCGCTGTTGGTATGTGGAGAGGTCCACGCTGATCGCTGGCGATGCGAGCCAGGATGGTAGTTTCCGCCCAGCGCCAGGCGGAGATCCGAGCGGTTCACATGCGACGCACCAAGATCGTGGCCACCATCGGACCCGCCACCGAGTCCCCCGATGTGCTGCGGCGGCTGATCAAGGCAGGCGCCACCACCTTCCGCCTCAACTTTTCCCACGGGAATCACGAGGACCACGCCACGCGGATCGCCACGATCCGTCAGGTGGCCCATGAGCTCGGAGTGCACATCGGCATCCTGCAGGATCTGCAAGGTCCGAAGATCCGGCTCGGACGCTTCGAGGCTGGGCCCATCACCCTCAGCTCCGGTGATCGCTTCACGCTGACCTCCAGGGTGGTGACCTGCAACCAGCAGATCGCCATGGTGACCTACGACCATCTGGCCCAGGAGGTGACCCCCGGCAGTCGGATCCTTCTCGATGATGGTCGCGTCGAGATGCTGGTGGAAAGCATCGACAAAGAGAGCGAGGACCTTCATTGCTCTGTAACTGTTGGCGGCGTGCTCTCCAACAACAAGGGCGTCAACTTCCCGGACGTGCAGCTCTCGATCCGAGCCCTCACCCCAAAGGATCGCGAGGATCTCAGCTTCGGCCTGCAGCAGGGTGTGGATTGGGTGGCGCTCAGCTTCGTGCGCAACCCCTCCGATCTGCTGGAGATTCGCGAGCTGATCCGTGCCCAGGGATACAACACCCCCGTGGTGGCCAAGATCGAGAAATTTGAAGCGATCGACTCCATCGATGCGATCTTGCCCCTCTGCGACGGCGTCATGGTCGCCAGGGGTGATCTGGGTGTGGAAATGCCTGCTGAGGAGGTGCCGCTACTTCAAAAGGATTTGATCCGCAAGGCGAACAGCCTCGGGATTCCCGTGATCACGGCCACACAAATGCTCGATTCCATGGTGAGCTGTCCCCGGCCTACCCGCGCTGAGGTGAGCGATGTGGCCAATGCCATCCTTGATGGCACGGACGCCGTGATGCTCTCCAACGAAAGCGCCGTGGGCGATTTCCCTGTGGAGGCGGTCAGCACCATGGCCACAATCGCACGGCGGATTGAACGCGACTACCCGCGGCGTGTGCTGGATAGCCACATGGCCACGACGATCCCCAACGCCATCTGCCAGGCGGTCAGCAGCATCGCCCGCCAGCTCAACGCCGCCGCGATCCTGCCGCTCACCAAGACCGGCTCCACCGCTCGCAACGTCAGCAAATTCCGCCCGAGCACTCCGATCTTGGCGATCACCAGCGACGTGCGAGTGGCCCGCCAGCTGGAGCTGGTCTGGGGGGTGAACCCCCTCCTGGTTCAAGAACAAGCCTCCAGCAGCGCCACATTCAGCGTGGCCATGGGTGTGGCGCGGGAGCAGGGCCTGCTGCGCGAGGGCGACCTGGTGGTGCAGACGGCCGGCACCATCTCTGGCGTGAGCGGCTCCACCGACCTGATCAGGGTGGGCATCGTTTCCGCGGTGCTTGGGCGGGGCACCGGCATCGGCAACGGCTCAATCAGTGGCAAGGTGCGGTTGGCCGCCAGCCCGGAGGAAGCCTCCATGCTGGAATATGGAGAAATCTTGGTCGTGCGCGAAACGAGTGCCGCCTACCTGGAGGCGATTCGCAAGGCTCGGGGGCTGATCACCGAAGAAGATGGTCGTCACAGCCATGCCGCGGTGATCGGCGAGCGACTTGGCATTCCTGTGATCGTTGGCGTGCTCAATGCCACCCAGGAATTACGCCAGGGGGAGATCGTCACGCTGGAGCTGCACGAGGGAGTGGTCCATCGCGGCACCCGCAATCCACTTAGCGTGAGCAGCTGATTCCAACTCCCCTCACCCCGTGGCGTCCCGCCTCCCCTTGGCTGAAACGGTGCAGATGGCCGTGGCCACGCTGCGTAGCAACCGGATGCGCAGTTTGCTGACCATGCTGGGCATGGTGATTGGCAACAGCTCCGTGATTGCCCTTGTGGGCATCGGCCAAGGGGCCAGAAATCTGGCAGAGGACCAACTCAACACCCTGGGCGCCAACGTGCTGTTTGTGGTTCCCGGCAGCAACGATACCCGGCGTCAGGGTATCGATTCACCCCGCACTCTCGTGTTGGAGGACGCGGAGGCTATCGCCACCCAGGTACCCAGCGTGCGGCGCGTCGCGCCCCAGATCACACGGAGCGAGGTGGTTCAGGCCGGTTCCAACAGCACCAAAGCCTCCGTGTATGGCATCACCCCGGCGTTTTTGAGCGTGCGTCGTTTTGACGTGGCGAAGGGTCGCGGTATCGGAGAAAGCGATCTGCGTAGTGCCCGGAGCGTGGCGCTGATCGGTCCTGATCTTGGCGAACGCCTGTTCCCCAATGGCGATGCCCTGGGAAAACGCTTGCGCATCGCCGGAGGCGCCTATGAGGTGATCGGCATTCTGGAACCGAAGGGGGCCGTGTTTGGTGTGAACCAGGATGAATCGGCCTACATCCCCCTGACCACGATGGTCAGCCGCCTGAGCGGGCGTGATCCCACCTACGGGATCAGCCTGAGTTTCATCAGCGTGGAGGCTCAGGATGAACAGAGCACTGGGGCCGCCAGCTTTCAAATCACCAACCTGCTACGCCAACGCCACCGTTTGCTGCGTGAGGACGACTTTGCTGTGCGCTCTCAGAAGGATGCCCTCACCATCGTGGGCACGATCACCGGCGGGCTGACGTTGCTGTTGGCGGCGATTGGTGGCGTATCGCTGTTGGTCGGTGGCATCGGCATCATGAACATCATGTTGGTCTCGGTCAGCGAGCGCACCGCCGAGATCGGTCTGCGCAAGGCACTTGGGGCTCGCCGCTCAGATGTGTTGCTGCAGTTTCTGGTGGAAGCGCTCGTGCTCGGTTGCCTCGGAGGGGTCTTCGGAGCCGCCCTGGGAATTGGAGCCGTGAATCTCGTGGCGGTGTTGTCGCCCCTGCCGGCTCGGATCGGGCCAGAAACTGTGCTGGTTACCGTTGTGCTCTCCGGCTCGATCGGCCTGGTTTCAGGGGTGATCCCGGCTCGGCGGGCTGCCCACCTCGATCCGATCGTTGCTCTACGCAGTGCCTGATCGGTACTGGTTGAGCGGAAGAACCACGCGGAGTGCGTTGCGGCAGCCATCGGGCGTCTCCCGTGGCTGAAGTGGAAGGCCTGGGGGAAAGGGGCTGGTTGCCGCCAAGAAGCTGTTCCTTTACCCATGGAGGCTGTCCTGTCAAGCAGAACCACGACACTCGCGGGTAAGGCTGTTTACTTGCTCGACTCGGGAGGGCGTGATCGAGGCCCTAGGCGACCAGGATCCCTTTGATTGCAAAGCCTCCGGGGAGGGGACCCCAGTCTGAACTGACGCATAAGCCACAAGGCCCTGTAACCTGAACGCAAAAGAAATGCTTAAGCGACCCAAAAGGTTGTGATCGTCACCAAATGCAAGCCTGAACCGATGGCTAGATGGACAGGTTCCGCGCTCTGTTGCCATGGCTAATGCCACCACCACCCGCCATGACCTGCAGAGCGCCTACGAAAGTCTGAACCCACTTCCCAGCCACTACCATTCCCCGGATCCGTCCGTCATCAATCCCCTCCAGACCACTTTGACCATGACACTCTCGGATCTGCCGCTCTGCAAAACCGACCACATGGCCTGCGGCTATCGCAACGCCAGCGACCGCATGGTCATCGTTCGCTGCATCGGCCCGGATGAGTTTTTTTTGGAGCGGGTGGTGTTCCCCTTCGAGCTGCTCAGCTTCGAATGTCCTCAGGGAACTGAGGTGCAGATCTGGACCCATGGTCTGGGAGGAGCGGAGCTGTTGGAAACGATCCAGGCGGATGACCTCTTGATCGAGGCCAATCCGTCCACACCGATGCCCTTGCCGCTGGAGGAGCTGAACCCTTGGGCCAGGGCCAGTTGAAGCCCCGCCTGCTGGTGTGCAAGCCCCTGGTTTCGGCCGGGGGCTTTTTTTGGCTCTAGGGCCAGGCAACTCCACTGCCAGGGTCGGTTCGGCTTTACACTTGTTCAAAATCAACAGTCCACCATGAATCAGCGATGGCGTCTGATCGCCCTATGGCTTCTGCCCCTGGCGGTTGCCGGTTTCCTGGGTTGGCAACTGCTTGGCAACAGTGGCCAAGTGCTGCCAGGAGCCAGCAACTCCAGCTCCTCCAGCTCCGCCACTCGCAACACGGCCGTGGCCAGGATGAGCTATGGACGATTCCTCGATTACGTCAATGCCGGACGGGTAACGGCTGTTGACATTTTTGACGGTGGTCGCTCCGCGATCGTGGAGGCTGTCGATCCTGATCTCGATAACCGCGTGCAGCGCCTGCGGGTCGATCTGCCAGGGGTGGCTCCGGAACTGGTGAATCGGCTTAAGGAGCAAGGCATCAGCTTTGACATCCATCCGCCTCGCCAACCCTCTCCGGTGCTTGGCTTGCTCGGCAATCTTCTCTTCCCGCTGCTGCTGATCGGTTCGCTGATCTTCTTGGCCCGCCGTTCATCGGGCATGCCCGGCGGCCCAGGACAGGCGATGCAGTTCGGCAAAACCAAGGCCCGTTTCTTGATGGAAGCCGATACCGGTGTGAAGTTTGAAGATGTTGCTGGCGTAGAAGAAGCCAAACAAGATTTACAGGAAGTGGTCACCTTCCTCAAAACGCCCGAGAGGTTTACGGCAGTTGGTGCCAAGATCCCGAAAGGTGTGTTGTTGGTAGGCCCCCCTGGAACTGGCAAAACGTTGTTGGCCAAGGCCATCGCTGGAGAAGCTGGGGTCCCTTTCTTTTCCCTGTCTGGGTCTGAGTTCGTAGAAATGTTTGTGGGGGTTGGTGCCAGCCGGGTTCGTGATTTGTTCAAGCGAGCCAAGGAAAACAGCCCTTGCCTGATCTTTATTGATGAGATCGATGCGGTTGGTCGACAACGGGGTGCTGGCATTGGAGGGGGCAACGACGAGCGTGAACAGACCCTCAACCAATTGCTCACTGAGATGGATGGATTTGAGGGCAACAGTGGCATCATCATTATTGCCGCAACCAACCGGGCCGATGTGCTCGATTCAGCCCTGATGCGTCCCGGCCGTTTCGACCGGCAGGTGATGGTGGATGTACCAGACATCAAGGGACGTCTGTCGATTCTCCACGTTCACAGCCGTAACAAAAAGCTCGCTGAAGACGTGAGCCTAGAGGCGATCGCCCGTCGCACCCCTGGGTTTTCCGGCGCTGATCTGGCGAATTTGCTGAACGAAGCGGCCATTCTCACAGCGCGGCGTCGTAAGGAAGCCACCTCCTTGGCCGAAATCGATGATGCAGTGGATCGGGTGATTGCGGGCATGGAGGGCAAACCGCTCACCGATGGCCGCAGTAAGCGCTTGATTGCTTACCACGAAGTGGGCCATGCCCTTGTCGGCACGTTGGTGAAAGCTCACGACCCCGTGCAGAAGGTCACCCTGATCCCGCGCGGACAGGCCCAGGGACTGACTTGGTTTTCACCCGATGAGGAGCAAATGCTTGTAAGCCGTGCTCAGTTGCGGGCTCGCATCATGGGTGCCCTTGGAGGCCGTGCCGCGGAAGATGTGGTGTTTGGCCATGAGGAGGTCACGACGGGGGCTGGGGGCGATATTCAGCAGGTAGCCTCGATCGCCCGGCAGATGGTGACCCGCTTCGGCATGAGCGAGATTGGTCAATTTTCATTAGATGCCGGCAGTCAGGAAGTGTTTTTGGGCCGTGACCTGATGACCCGCAGCGATGGTTCCGATGCCATGGCAACGAGGGTCGACCAGGCGGTTCGGCAGATCGTGCAGAGCTGTTACCAGGAAACATTCGAGCTTGTGGCAAGCCAGCGGGCTTGCATGGATCTGTTGGTTGAGATGCTGATCGAAAAAGAAAGTCTCGATGGAGAGGAGTTTCGGGCCGTCGTTGCGGAGTTTAGTCCTATTCCCGAGAAGGAACGCTTTTCTCCAATATTTGCTCCAGCAGCAGGCTGAGCCGGATAGTCTAGATTTTTAGCGCAACTAGAGTTTCATCTCAATCCCTATCGCTCGACTGCTTTTTCAGCAGTCGAGCGTTTTTTTGATTACTATTGTGTTGCCAGGACCATTCCTTTAACCTGTTTTACTCCATTGTGATTCAGCCTGTTTGTGGAGCTACAGAAGTCAAGCTAAGCCGCTTCTGGCGTATTCGCCTTCTTCGAGCAAAATTAAGCCAAGCATCTTGCTACTCGCACCGTGGATGCCTGGCGAAATTGCCGGCTGTGTGACTGCATACTTTTTATACTTAAGCCAAATGACTCGCCCCAATCGGGATCGAGATGACTTTCTTGGCCAGGAACTTGTCCAGTCTAGCCGAGGTATCAGTCTCACCTAAGCAATCAGCCAAGCAAGATTAGGGTTGATCCACTGATGAACCAAACTAGGGTCAACGCGCCAAAGCAACCTGTCAAAAAACAGTTGACCTGGCGCTGTTTATCAGCCAACAAGATTCAACAAGATCAACGCCTGGTTGGAACCGGCAAAGAGCGCTGATCAAAGAGGACGAATGGGCCGCTTGTCGATCACTTTATCAATCAGTCCGTACTGCACAGCTTCCTCGGGAGACATAAAAAAGTCTCGGTCAGTATCCTCTTCCAAGCGGGACAGGGGCTGGCCCGTACGATCGGATAATTCCTGGTTGAGTTTCTTCTTGAGATAAAGAATTTCGTCGGCCTGGATGCGAATGTCGCTTGCTTGACCGCGCGCACCCCCAAGTGGTTGGTGAATCATAATCCTTGAATGGCTAAGGCTGCTGCGCTTGCCCTTGCTGCCAGCGCAGAGCAGAAAGGCCCCCATGCTGGCCGCTAAGCCGACGCAAACGGTTTGGACGTCGGGCTTGATGTGTTGCATCGTGTCAAAGATGCCGAGGCCGTCGTAGACAGATCCACCGGGTGAGTTGATGTAAAGAAAGATATCTTTGTCAGGGTCGTCTGCTTCCAGGAACAGCAGCTGGGCCACCACCCGATTGGCCGATTCCGCCGTGACCGGTTCGCCAAGGAAGATGATCCGTTCCCGCAGCAATCGCGAGTAGATGTCGAACGCTCTTTCGCCGCGACCCGATTCTTCGATCACGATCGGGATCATGGATTTCATGCCGTACTTCAGCAATCTTACCCAGTCGCTGCCAGCGTTGCCCCACTGCGGCCCCCCCGGCTGCCGCTGCGGCTGAGGCTGCGGCGGGTCTCCGACCTGATGCGCTCCGACAGCGCTAGGGTCTCCTTGCCAGCCTAGATCCCATGCCCGCGTGAGCGAAGCCCTCACCGTTGCCGACAGCAAACGCGCCTTTCATCGCGCCTTCCCCCATGTGATCGCGCCTCTGTACCGCCGCCTGGTGGATGAGCTGCTGGTGGAACTCCATCTTTTGAGCCACCAGCGGGGTTTCCAGCCCGACCCCCTGTTTGCCGTCGGGGTGGTGCAGGTGTTCGACAGCCTCAGCCGTGGCTACCGCCCAGAACCCCAGCGGGAGCCGCTGTTTCAAGCCCTTTGCAGCGCCTGCGGCTACGACGCCGCCAACCTGCGCAGCCAGGCGGAAGTGGCCATCCAGGCCATGGGACATCACAGTGTCGAGGCCGTACGGGGCTGGGTGGAACAGCAAGGCGAAGGCGCTCCCGAACCGCTCGCGGCGGCACTGCATGGCATACGACGCGATGATTTCCATTACTCACGGCTGATGGCCGTCGGCCTGCTCTGTTTGCTGGAGAAAGCCCAGGGAGCCGAGAGCATGGAACCCCAGGATCTGCGCCAGGCCGCCCACGACCTTGGTGCCGCCATGGGACTGCTCCGCGATCGGGTCGATAAAGATCTGAGCCTGTACGCCGGCACCCTGGAAAAAATGGCCCAGGCTGTGGAGCTGATGGAGGAGACCGTTGCCGCAGAGCGGCGGCGGCGAGAGCGTCAGGAACTCAGCGCGGCTCCACCTGAAGCTGCCCCGTCAGCAGGCTGAAGGCAGCCTCGTTGCCCTTTCCCTGACGCCCATTGGCTTGCACCTGGAGCTGCCCAGCCCGCAGCACCAGCTCGGGCAACAACGGTGGCAACAAACCACTCTCGGCCAACTGGCTGGGACGCAGACGCAACAACATCACGCTTGTGCCTGGGCTTTCAGCCAGTGGTGTCAACGCCGAGGGCGTTGTGGGCGACGCCCCCAGGAACAGCAGCAGGCGGCTCGAACCCGAGCGGCTCGGGATCCAGCGCCAACCGCCGAGCACATCCCCATTCAGCCGGGTCCAGAGACTGAGCCCCTCTGGCGAGGCTTGGTTCTTGTGGACCACTGCGGGGCTCTGGTTGGCGTTGGCAACCGCAGGGGCTTGAGAGCCAGGACTCGGTTTTGCACCAGCTGGCGATGGGCTCGCCTCGCTGCTGGCGGCGGAGGGAGCGCTTCTGGGGTTGAGGGCAGCGGGGTCGGCAGGGACACCCGGGCCGGAGGGTGTGGCCTTGCCGGCCAGCCGTTGTAGACCCTGCTCCGCCAGGCTGTCACTGATGCGGTCCAGCACCGGTTGCCAGTCCGCCTGCCCCCCTTGCAGCTCCAGCTGAAGTTCCATCCCCGCCAGGAATGGACCCTGACTTAACGGTCGCAACCGCAGCCTGAACGGGGCCCGTTCCAATCGCTCCAGGCGCTGGCGATTGAGCCCATAGCGCGCGCTGAGCGGTTCGCGGATCAGCTCACGGCTCACCAATCCGTGCAAGAGCGGTTCCAGAGTTGATCCCCTGAGCTCCAACAGGAGCCCCTCCTCAAGAGGGCTGAACTCAACCTTTGGGATGGTCCAGCGCGGCGGCGCGGCCTGCAACCCATCGACGGAACTGGTGACGCCCTGCCACAAAAGCCGGTTGTCCGGCGCAAGGGTGAGACTGAGACAACCCTCTTGGTAGCGCTGGAACAAGGGAGCAATCGGGCCGAGGAGCGCGCCCAACCCCATTGGATTCCAGAACACCGCCTGCCCTCCCCCCAACCGCTCCGCGCATTGCCGTCGCAGGCCACGGGCAGGACGCTGCCGGGGCAGCAGCTCATCACGCAGCAGGCGCTTCGCCAAGGGGTCAGGCGCCAGCACGAGTAAGTTGCCAACCTCCAGGCCGCGCTGTGCGATCAGCATTCGATCGGCGGCTGGCCCCCGCTGCAAGCTGCCCCGCGATACCGCTGCTCTGGGGATGACAAGGTAAGCAGCCCCATCGGCATGGGGCCCCCAAAGCTGCCACCAGGTGCGGCGCTGCAGCCGCCAGAGCCTGCCGCCGAACTGTTCGCCGAGGCGATCGCGCCAGAGCTGCGGCAGACGTCGCTCCGGCATGGCCGGAAAGCTTTGCAACAGGCTGGCAACGGCCATCAACCGCTCCAGGCCCTGGGCCTTGGGCCGGGGCCAACGGCTCAACCACCAGGCCGGACCGGCCAGCAGCAGCAGGATGGTCAGCGTGGTGAGCGGTAGAGGCGGGCGCCGGGGCAGCCGCATTGCGGATGGGGTCATGGCTGCGGCGGTTCGGTCTGACCGTAGAGCGTGGTGCGCTGCCGCACCGGGCGCCCCCGTTCCAGAGCAGCACTCCGCAGGGCCTGTACCGTCTGCCGCGTGCCGCCTTGAGCGCCAGCCATCGTTGTGATGTGCTCCTCCATGAGGGTGCCGCCAAGGTCGTCGCAGCCCCAGTCGAGGGCTTCCGCCGCCACGGGCAAGGTGAGCTTGACCCAACTCGGCTGGTGATGGGGGATCCAGGGGCCAAGCAGCAGCCGCGCCTGGGCCGTGAGCCGCAGCATGGCGGCCCCATCGGGCTGGTCGCGACCGACCCGCTGGCGCAGCGGGGCGGGAGCCGCGGCGCCGACGAAGGGCAGCAACACAAACTCCGAAAACCGGCCAGACCCCGCTGCCAGCGCCTGACGCTGCAGGACGAGCAGGTTGAGCAGATGGGCCGCCCTGTCCGCGGCTCCCTCCAGATGGCCCGCCATCAGCGTGCTGGTGGACCAGAGACCATGGCGGTGCACCTGCAGCATCACGGCCATCCAGGCGCGGGAGCTGAGTTTCTCGGGACAGATCAGCCGCCGCACCGAATCGCTGAGCACCTCCGCCGCCGTGCCGGGCACGGAGCCGAGCCCCACAGCCCGTAACCGCTCCAGCACGCGATCCAGGCTGATGTCGTCCCGCTCGGCGATGAACAGCAACTCCTGGGGCGAAAAGGCGTGCAAGTGGATCCCGGGGGCAGCCTCGGCCAGCCCTTCCAGCAGCCGCTCGGCATGGCGCAAATGGGAGCCATCCAGCTTGGCGCGGGGATCCAGCCCGGCCTGGAGGCAGAGTTCGGTCGCGCCGGCGGCCGCCGCTTCAGCCGCCCGTTCCTGCAGTGCCTCCAAGGGCAGGCGATAAGCCCCTGGCGCCGCCTCATCTCGCCGGAAGGCGCAAAAGCCGCAACGCAGCTGGCAATGGTTGCTGGCGTTGAGATTGCGGTTGACGACGTAGGTGACCGTGTCGCCCACCTGGGCGCGACGGCAAAGATCAGCCGCCCGCCGCAAGCTGGCCTCTGGGCCACAGCGGTGTGCTGACAGCGACTGGCGATTGGCGACTGCCTCGCCGAGCCGCAGAACAGCCAGTGCCAAGCCTGCCATCGCACTGGCGCTCAGGGCCTTGTCGGCTCGACCGGGCTCAGGTGGCTGCCGTTCAAGTTCGCGCTGCTGTTGCGCCAGAGCGACGAGCAACTCGTGCACTGGCAGCTGGCTCCAAGGCTGGGCCTCGGCGTCAGGTGGTGGCAAAACAAGCAGCTGCCCGGCCAGCTCCCAATCGCGGCGATGGAACGGGGCAGGGGTGCCAGAGCTAAGGCTCAAGACCTGTTGCGGGCACTGCGACGGCGGCGGTCACGCCACTCGACACTGGAGAGGTACACCACCCCACCGCTCACAAAAACGAGCAGGGCGGTGGCCAGCAGGGCGAGCAGGGTGTTGGCGCTCAGCAGATCAGAAGGGAATGGAGTTGTCACCGCGGCGCCCCCAAACCACCATGGCGATGGAGAAGCTGAAGATGGCGGCCAAGGAGGCCCAACCCAGGGTGATCAGCATCGGCGATCAGGGACGACTTGGCGCATGATACGCAGTGCTCCATCCCAACGAGGCCGCACGCCATGCCTGCGCTCCCCGCCGTTCCCCGCTCCGCTATGGCCGCATCGCTGTCCGTCGCCGGGCTGGATCGTGAGCGACAGGCCACGGCTGCCAACCCGACGGCCGTGCGGGAACGCAGCCAGGTGCGCAGCCCGTACCCCAACTACCGCATCACGGTGCTCGACGACGATGTCAATACGTTTCAGCACGTGGTGGACTGCCTGGTGAAGATCTTGCCCGGAATGCAACCGGATCGGGCCTGGCAGCTGGCCCACCAGATTGATGGCGAAGGCGCCGCCGTGGTGTGGACCGGCCCCCAGGAGCAGGCCGAGCTCTACCACCAGCTGTTAGGGGCCAAAGGGCTCACCATGGCACCCTTGGAGCGGGCCTGAGCACCACCTCGCGATCACCGGGACGAGACAGCTGACATGGGACGGCTGGTGATCACCCACAGCACCTATGTGGAGGGACTGATCCCGCTGCTGCGGCGCCTGGCCTCGGAGGAGGGGATCGACACGGTGACCCCCGCCGTGATCACCCGGGTGCGAGGACGGTCGCCTTCACTGACCCTGCGCATTTCCACACCGATTCGAGGTGGCCACAAGCTGATGGCCCGGCGGGGAAGCTCCGCCCAGGAGGTGTTCGTGGTGACGGGATGGCCGCGCCAACGCTTGCAGGATTGGCTGGCGAGCCAAGCGTAGTGAGATCGTCCGGCCATCGACTGGGCTGTGGAGCCTCGGCCGGGAAGAAGGGGGTGGACCACTGTGCCGTCTTGCCCCAGTGTTTCGACCTGGAAGAACCAGAAGGGGGGTCAGAGGCGGAGCGCCGTGTCCGGCTACGAGGCCGGCTTACGTTGCTTTCGCTGAAGACCCCCCATGTCGAAGAGGGAGTCAGATCAGAAAACTGTGAAAGGCAGTCACCAACACAGCAGTCCTCGATCACTTTAGAGCGTTTCAGCCGGGGGCAGTGGCCAAATCTCCCGGATCCGCCGAAGTTGCCGCACCCGTTCGGCCTCCCGAGGCCCGGGGCCGTTTGCCAGCAGCGGCACGGTGAGGTGACCGAGCTTGCGCCCGGGCTGCAATCCCTTCTTGCCGTACCAGTGCAAGTGGGCATCCTTCAACGCCGCCAGCGCCTGCCGGGCCCGCTCATGGGCGGGCTCATCACGGCTGAAGGCCAGCAGGTTCACCATCAGGGCGCCGGGGAGACAGGGTTCAGGGGACCCCATTGGCAATCCGGCCACGATGCGCACCTGCTGGGCGAACTGGCTGGAGCGACAAGCTTCGATGGTGTAATGGCCGGAATTGTGGGTGCGGGGTGCCAGCTCGTTCACCTGCAATCCGCCAGGCCCCCAGAAGAACTCAATCGACAACACGCCCACATAGCTCAAGGCTGTCAGCAGAGAAACCGCCACATTGCGGGCATACACCAGGGCGCTGTGTCCAACCGGCGCGGGGAACAGCACCCAATCGCAAACCTGCTGATGCTGGTGGGTTTCCACCAGCGGGAAGCAGGCGACGTTCCCCTTGGCGTCGCGGCAGGCGGTGAGGGCCAGCTCCCGCTCGAACAGCACCTTCTCCTCCAACAGCCAACCGCGAGGATCCACCTCCTCCAGCAGCCGCTCCAAATCTTGCTGATCGTTGAGGAGGCGAATGCCTTTGCCGTCGTAACCGCCCTCACAGGCCTTGGCGATGACCGGAAAATGGAACTCCTCCGGCAACCTTGGCCTCGCTGG
>JBIIIX010000018.1:0-21975 GCA_044234415.1 Cyanobium sp. | reverse complement strand
CCTTGACCGCCCTGCCCGCGGCGGAGGCTGTCAGCCCCGCGGCCAGCGGCAAGACATCCAGCACAGCAACGGTCTGCGCCAGAAACTGGGATGCGAAGAACGTTGGGATCAGGCCTTGAAGGCGCCTTGCCATGGTCCGATCCGACCCCGGACGTGATCGGCAAAGCCTGGCATCCGCCGGCGGGTTTCGCCTGCCGCAAGTGCAACCAGCCCCCACAGGCATACCGGCCCCCAGGCCGCTGTCAAGGGTCCCGATCGTGGCCACCACTCCTTGCGCCCCAGCCCCAATGTCCACCCGCTTGACCGCCCTGAAGCGCCAACTGCCGCTGGCGGCACGCCCGAATAAGGGTGGTCATCGTGACCGCGCCCTGGTCCTGGTGAGCCAGGCCATCGCGCAGGTGAAAGCCGGCATCGCCTTCGCCGCCGCCAACGACTGAGGCCGGCAGCCTTCCAGCAACCAGCAACCAACCTAGTTACGCAACAGCGGCGAAAGCGTCGCGGAACGCCGCGATCGTCGCTTCGATGTCGGCGTCGCTGTGGGCCAGGGAGGTGAAGCCCGCCTCGAAGGAGCTGGGGGCTAAGTAGATGCCCCGCTCCAACATGCCCCGGTGCAGGCGGGCGAACTTGGCGGTGTCGGTGGCCTTGGCTTCCTCAAAGTTGCGCACCGGCCCCTCGCAGAGAAAGAAGCCGAACATGGCACTCACGCTGCCGCCGCAGATCGGCAGGCCCGCCTCCCGGGCCGCCGCCTGAATGCCGTCGCTGAGGCGGCGGGTGATCGTCTCCAGCCGTTCGTAGCTTCCGGGTTGCTTGAGCAGCTCCAGGGTTTTGATCCCGGCCGTCATCGCCAAAGGATTGCCACTCAAGGTGCCGGCTTGATACATCGGCCCCGCCGGCGCCACCATCGCCATGATTTCGGCTCGGCCTCCGTAGGCCCCCACCGGGAGGCCGCCTCCGATCACCTTGCCCAAGGTGGTGAGATCGGGGGTGATACCGAACTTCGCTTGGGCGCCGCCATAGCTGATCCGGAAACCGGTCATCACCTCATCGAACACCAGCAAGGCGTTCTGTTCTCGCGTGATCTGTCGCAGGCCCTCCAAAAAACCTGGCTCGGGGGTGATGAAGCCAGCATTGCCCACCACGGGCTCAAGGATCACACCGGCGATCTCTCCCGGGTTGTCGGCGAACAGCCGCTTCACTGCTTCCAGGTCGTTGTAAGGGGCGTTCAGGGTGTTGGCGGTGACCGACCGGGGCACCCCCGGCGAATCCGGTAGACCCAAGGTGGCCACCCCAGAGCCGGCCTTCACCAGGAACATGTCCGCATGGCCGTGGTAGCAGCCTTCGAACTTGACGACCTTCTCCCGACCGGTGAAGGCCCGCATCAGGCGCAGGACCGACATGCAGGCCTCGGTGCCCGAGTTCACGAAGCGCACCATCTCCACCGAAGGCACGGCCTCGATCACCAGCTCCGCCAAACGGTTCTCCAGGGCGCAGGGGGCCCCGAAGCTGGTGCCGCGATCGAGGGCCTCATGCAGCGCCGCGATCACCTCGGGGTGGGCATGGCCGCAAATCGCCGGCCCCCAGCTGCCCACATAATCGATGTAGCGGTTGCCATCCACGTCCCAGGCGTAGGCGCCCTTGACGCGGTCGAACACGATGGGTTGACCACCCACGGAACGAAAGGCGCGCACCGGCGAACTGACGCCGCCCGGCATCAGCTTCTGGGCCGCTTGGAAGATCTCCTCGGAGACGGTGGTGCGGAGAGCGGGGACCGACACAGGCACGGGTGGAGAGGCCGAAGGCAATTCAGAGCTCCGCGGGAGTGCGGAACGAACATCACCATCCTGACCTACCCCCTACCGGCGGCGTCAGCCCCGTAAGGTTCGGGAGTTCCGTCCTCCACCCGGGCCAGTCCCGCACGTCGCAGGTGACCATCGACTGGCGTTCGATCGAGCGTGAATGCCGGCTGCTGCTGCCGTCACGGGCCGTGGTGGCTGCCCGTCAGGAGCTGCTCAGCTACGACAGCGATGGCCTCACTTTGCATCGCTGGCAGCCGCCGCTGGTGGTGCTCCCCGAAACCACCGACCAAGTGGCGGCGGTGGTGCGGCTCTGCCATGAACGCGGCGTGCCGTTTCTCGCCCGGGGCAGCGGCACCGGCCTCTCTGGAGGCGCCGTGGCGGAGACCCCAGCCCTGGTGATCGCCACCAGCCGCATGCGCAGCATCCTCGACATCGATCTGCCGAACCGGCGCGCCACCGTGCAGCCCGGCGTGATCAACAGCTGGGTGACCCGCGCCGTGGCGGCCGACGGCTACTACTACGCCCCAGATCCCTCCAGCCAGGTGGTCTGCAGCATCGGCGGCAACGTGGCAGAGAACTCCGGCGGCGTGCATTGCCTCAAATACGGCGTGACCAGCAACCATGTGCTTGAGCTTGAGGTGGTGCTGCCGGATGGCACGGTCACCCGCTTGGGCAGCGGCATGCCCGAAACCCCTGAGCTCGACCTGCGCGGCGTGTTCATCGGCAGCGAAGGCACCCTCGGCATCGCCACCGCCGTTACCTTGCGGTTGCTTCGCACCCCCCAGGCGGTGGCGGTGCTGTTGGCCGATTTCACCTCGATGGGGGCCGCCGGCGAGGCGGTGCGCCTGGTCACGGCCGCTGGGCTGCTGCCCGCGGGGATGGAGATCATGGATAACTTCACGATCAATGCCGTCGACGACCTGTTCGGCCGTGATGAATACCCCCGCGACGCCGCCGCCGTGCTGCTGATCGAGCTGGATGGCCAGGAGCGCGAGGTGGCGGCGGCGATACCACTGGCGGAACAGCTGTGTCGCCAGGCGGGCGCCCGCACGATCCGCCAGGCGTTCGCGGCCGAGGACAGGGCGCTGCTGTGGAAGGGTCGCAAGTCAGCCTTCGCCGCCGTTGGCCGCATTACCCCCACCTATTACGTCCAGGATGGGGTTGTGCCCCGCAGCGCGTTGCCCGGGGTGCTTGCGGCGATTGAGGAGCTGAGCCGCCGCTATGCCCTGCCGGTGGCCAATGTGTTCCACGCCGGCGATGGCAACCTGCATCCCCTGATCCTGTATCACCGGGACGAGCCTGGTGTGGCGGAGCGGGTTCAGGACCTCGGCGCCGAGATCCTGCGGCTCTGCATTGATGCGGGCGGAAGCATCACGGGAGAGCACGGTGTCGGCAACGACAAGCGCTGTTATCTCGATTGGATGTATGGCCCTGACGATCTGGAAACGATGCAATTGGTGCGCCGGGCCTTCGATCCGGCGGGCCTGGCCAACCCTGGCAAGCTGTTCCCCACCCCCAGCAGCTGCGGCGAGTCGGCCCGTCGCCTGCAGACCCCAGCGGTTGGGGCCGAGCCCCGGCGCCCTCAGCCCCTCGAGGTGTTCTGACCATCCGCCCGCAAAGCCGATGCCATCAGCACCGCCTGCACGATCGGGCCCACGTCGTGAACTCTCAGCAGGCTGGCGCCCTGCAGCACCGCCTGAACGCAGACAGCCGCCGTTCCCCAGAGGCGGGCCCGGGGGCGGGGTTCGTTGAGCACGGCCCCGATGAACCTCTTGCGAGAAGGCCCCACCAGCAGCGGGAAGCCCTCACCGCAGAGGCGATCCAGGCCTCGTAACAGCACCAGATTCTGGTTGGCTGTCTTGGCGAACCCGAGGCCGGGGTCCCAGATGATCTGCTCGCGGCGCACACCGGCCGCCAGCATCCGTTCACTGCTGCGCAACAGCTCCACGCGCACGTCCTCCACCACGTCGTTGTAAGCGGTGAGCTCATCCATGTTCTGGCTGTCGCCGCGGCTGTGCATCAGCACACAGGGGCAATCATGCTCGGCCAGCAGCGATGCCATGGCCGGATCGGCGCGGCCAGCGCTGATGTCGTTGATCCAGTCGGCGCCAGAGGCCAACGCCGCCGCCGCCACCGGGGCGTGGAAGGTGTCCACCGAAAGCAGCGCTTCGGGGTGGGCCGCACGGATCGCCCTCAGCGTTGGCAACAGCCGCTCCAGCTCTTGCTCCGGGCCAATCAACGCGGCACCGGGCCGGGTGCTCTGGGCGCCGAGATCCAGCACCCTCGCCCCCTGACGCAGCATTCTGCCGGCCTGGAGCAGAGCTTCGGCGGGAGTGTTGCAGCGGCCTCCGTCGCTGAACGAGTCGGGGGTGAGGTTGAGGATGCCCATCACCCCCACCTCGCTGGCCGGCCAGCGAACGGCGGCCCGCCGCCGCGGGGAGAGGTTCTCTTGCCAGTTGACGGCTGGCCCGGAGCCAGGAGTGTTCACAATCGCTCCCCTCAGCACGGGGCCCTGCCTCAGGCCGGCACCTGCTGGCGGTAGTTGGCGATGCGGGCGAAGCTCACCGGATCGAGCGAAGCTCCTCCCACCAAGACGCCGTCGATCTCCTCCTGGGCCATCAAGTCGTCGATGGTGCCGGGGTTCACAGAGCCGCCGTACTGCACCACCACATCGGCATTGCCCACCCAGCGGCGGATCAGGCCGCAGATCCGGTCCGCCTCCTCGGCGGCGCAGGTTTTGCCGGTGCCGATGGCCCAGATGGGTTCGTAGGCCACGATCAGCCTGAGCGGATCCACGCCCTCCAGCCCCTGTTCCACCTGGCGGTGGATCACCCGTTCGGTTTCGCGGGACTCCCGCTGGTCGAGGCTCTCGCCGACGCAGAGAATCGGCACTAGGCCGTAGCGCTGGGCGGTGCGGGCGCGCAGGTTGATCTGCTCATCCGTCTCGCTGTAGTACTTACGCGGTTCGCTGTGGCCCACGATGGCGTGGGTAACCCCATGCTCAGCCAGCATCGGCGCGGAAATCATGCCCGTGTAGGCGCCTTTGTCCTCCCAGTGCACGTTTTGAGCGGCAATGAAGACATCCGTGCCAGCCAGGTGGCGACAGAGGGTGGGGATTGCTGTGAAGGGAGGGGCGATGATCACCTGACGGTTTTTCGCCATGTCGGCGATCAGGGGCCGGAAGGTCGCGGCGAAGTCGCGTGTTTCGGCACAGGTCATGTGCATCTTCCAATTGCCAGCGATCACGCTTTTGCTCACCGGCGGCTCCTCATGACGAACGATCGGGGCACGCTACGGCGCGATGGTCCCCTCACCAGGGCTCTCGCTGCCAGCCTCCCTGAGCTGGGACGGCACCACCAGCTCCCTGCCATCGATCAGCACCCGTTCACCGCCGCCTAGGCGCCGACCGCGCCGGGTCTCCACCAGGCCCTCCACCCGCACATCCCCCGCCTGGATGCGCAGCTTGGCCTCGCCGCCGGTGGCGACGGCGCCACTCCATTTGAGGAACTGATCCAGCTTCATGCCGGGGTCTAGGGTGCCCCGATGCTTGCACCAAGGCCGGTCGGCTTCCGCAGATTGCTGCCGCTGCTGAAGCCCTATCGGCGCCAACTGCTGGCCGGGGGCCTCTGCTCGGTGGTCTGCGTGGCTTGTTATCCCGTGCTGGCCGCCCTGGCGGGTCGCTTGATTCCGGCCATTGGAGCCGGTGATTTCCCGGCTGTGCAGCGCTGGGTGCTGGCGGCCATGGCGGTGTTCCTCGTGCAGAAGACCGCCCAGTTCGGCCAAGACTCCCTCCTGGCTGGCCCGGCGCTGGGGGTGACCCAGGATCTGCGCCAAGGCCTGTTTGCTCGTCTGCAGCGGCTCGATTTCGGCGCCTTGGAGAAGCTCTCCGCTGGAGACCTCACCTATCGCCTCACTGAGGATGCCGATCGGGTGGGGGAGGTGATCTACAAAACCATCCAGGACACGACCCCCAGCCTGCTGCAACTGGTGGCCGTGCTCGGCTACATGCTTTGGCTGGATGCCGTGCTGGCGTTAGCAACCCTGCTGCTGGCGCCGCTGGTGGCCGTGCTGGTGAGCCTGTTCGGCGCGCGGGTGATGGCTGCGGCGGAACGCAGCCAACAGCAAGTGAGCGGCTTGGCGGCGCTCCTGGCTGAGGCGATCAGCGGTCTCTCGTTGGTGCGGGCCTTTGCGGCCGAGCCCTGGCTGCAGCGCCGCTTTGATGAGGAGATCGCCCAGCACCGCCGCGCTCGCCTGCGCACATTGCGGCTGCTGGCGTTGCAACATCCGGTTGTGGGGCTGATCGAAGCCGCCGGCATTCTCTCGGTGTTGCTGCTGGGTGCCTGGCGGATCCAGTCCCACGGTCTTAGCGGTCAGGACTTCAGCAGTTACGTGACGGCGCTGCTGATGTTGATCGATCCGATCTCCCACCTCACCACCAACTTCAACGAGTTCCAGCAGGGCCAGGCTTCGTTGCGGCGGCTGCGGGAGATCGAGGCGGAACCGGTGGAGCCACCGGATCGTCCCCAGGCCAGGAGCATGGCCGCTGCGCGGGGCGAGCTGACGCTGCGCGATGTTCGTTTTGGCTACGACCCCGCCAGACCGGTGCTGCGGGGCATCAACCTATTGGTGCCGGCTGGTCAGCGTCTGGCGCTGGTGGGCGCTTCCGGCGCGGGCAAAAGCACGCTGTTCTCCCTGTTGCTGCGCTTCAACACCGCCCAGCATGGGCAGGTGCTTCTCGATGGCCAGGATCTGGCGGATCTGCGGGTCAGGGATCTGCGCCAGGCGGTGGCGCTGGTGCCGCAGCGCTCCACCGTGTTCTCCGGCTCTGTGGCCGAGGCCATCGCCTTTGGGCGGCCCGCCACCGCACGGCAGATTGAGGAGGCGGCGAGGCTGGCCAACGCGGCCGACTTCATTGAGGCTCTCCCCGGTGGCTACCAGAGCCGGATCGAAGAGCGGGGCAGCAACTTCTCCGGAGGCCAGTTGCAGCGGTTGGCGATCGCCCGGGCTGTGCTCGGCAATCCCGCCGTGCTGCTGCTTGATGAAGCCACCAGCGCCCTGGATGCGGAGGCGGAGGAAGCTGTTCAAAGGGGCCTGGAGCAGGCGATGCGAGGCCGCACCGTTCTGGTCATCGCCCATCGGCTTTCCACCGTGCAGGAGGCGGATCGCATCCTGGTGCTGGAAGCGGGCCAGATTGTGCAGGCCGGCAGCCACGCCGAGCTGATGGGCAGTGGCGGCCGCTACCGAGAGTTGTGTGAGCGGCAGCTCATCCATCTAGATCCACATCACAAGTAGAGCCTTCGCGGCTGGAGTGCCTATGGTGCGGAGGCTATTTCCATGGCTCCGTGACCAACCAGGATCCCAACGCCGCCCCGGTGCTCACCTTCGAAGGTAAGCGTTACGACCTCAACTCTCTCCCGGACGAAATCAAGGAACTCGTGCGCGGCATGCAGGTGGCCGATGCCCAGCTGCGCATGCACGAGGACACCTTGAAGGTGCTGGCTGTGGGCCGTCAATCGATGGCAATGCAGCTGAATGAGCGGTTGAAGGACGTGCCAACTTTGCCTGAATAACTTCCGAATCAACCGGCTGATTGCGCCGCCACTGGGATCGCAGGGCCCAGATCGCAGGGCCCAGATCGCAAGGCCAAGGTTGCAAGGGGAGTGCCCACCGGCATGCGCTCCCCCGCCTTCCCGATTGGCGGCTAGCCATGCCAAGGGCCATCTGGCCCTCCAAGGGCTCCTGGATCAGCCCAGGGCTTCCAGATCCTCGAAGCGGAAGCGCACCTCGCTGGCCGGGCCGTCGTCGACGGGTTGGCTGAGAACCGTGCGCTCCACCAGCACCCATGGTCCTCCCTCCCCCAGGGGCGCGAAGCGATCCTCAAAGTGGTTGATCCCGCCGCGAGGGGCACCGCTGGCGGGATCGCTGTAGCGGCTGGTGTAGGTGTGGCTGAGATAGCCGCAGCCCGTGTCCGTTGTGCTTTCGGTGAAGATCGTCACCACGGTTCCATGAATGTGGCGGTGCACCATGGTCACCACATCGTTCTTGATGCGGTAGCGATCGCCAGCGGCTTTGCCGCCCACGATGATTTCCGTACCGACCGCGTCGGTGTCGCCTGCCGTGAAGCTGTTCTCGCCATGGGTCTGCTCAAATGGGCGGCGCACCCGGTGGATGGCCACTTCCCACAACTGGCCGGCGATGGCCTTGTGCACCTCCTCGTCGTCGATCCCTTCCACCTGAGCCTTGAGGTCGGCTCCCACCACAAACTGACCGCGTAGGAGGCGGTCGCCCTCCTGCCAGCTGCAGCTGCCGCGGTAGCCGGCAAAGCCAGGATCCCAGGTGTAGCGGTTTTCGTAAGCGGCCCGGAAGCTGGCCGCGGCGTCATCGCCAGCAGCGAGAGCAACGCTGGCCTGGCGATCCAGCGGGTTGGCGGTGACGGTCACAGACCTGAGGCGAATCGCATTTCAGCCTAACCAGGGAACGCCACATGCAGATCCTGCAGCGCATTCACCTCGAAGCCGTACTGCTGCAGCGCGGCGATCGCCTTCACCGCGGCCCGACCGCCGGCCAGGGTGGTCACCGTCGGCACGGCGTAGTCCAGGGCGGCCTTGCGAAGGTAGGTGTCGTCGTGGGCCGCCTTCCGCCCCACCGGTGTGTTGATGATCAGCTGGATCTGCCCGGAGCGAATCGCATCCTCGATGTTGGGCCGACCCTCATGGATCTTGAGGATCGTTTCCACCGTGAGCCCGGCCTGGCGCAGCGTGGCGGCGGTGCCTTCCGTGGCGATCAGAGCGAAGCCCAGCTGGGTTAGCTCCTTGGCCACGGCCACCAGGGCCAGCTTGTCCCGGTCGTGGGTGGAGAGGAACACGCTGCCGCTTGTGGGCAGGGGCTCGCCGGCGGCGAGTTCCGCTTTGGCATAGGCACGTCCGAAGTCGCTGGCGCTGCCCATCACCTCGCCGGTGCTGCGCATCTCCGGGCCCAGCAGCGTGTCGCAGCCGGGGAAGCGGCGGAAGGGAAGCACGGCTTCCTTGATCGCCTGCAGCGGCGGGTGGGGTTCAGCGTGCAGCCCCAGCTCCGCGAGGCTGCGACCGGCCATCACCTGACTGGCCAGCTTCGCGAGCGGCACACCGGTGGCCTTGGCCACGAAAGGAACCGTGCGCGACGCCCGCGGATTGGCCTCAATGATGAACACGGTCTCCACACCTTCGCTGTCGAGCTGCACGGCGAACTGCAGATTGATCAGGCCGAGTACCTGCAGTTCCAGGGCCAGGTCCCGGCTCCAGTCGCGGATCGTCTGCAGGGCGGCCGGGCCCAGGCTGATGGCCGGCAGGCAACAGGCTGAATCGCCGGAGTGGATGCCCGCCGGTTCGATGTGCTCCATCAGGCCGCCGATGATCACCTGGCCCGTGCCATCACAAAGGGCGTCCACATCCACTTCGGTGGCGTTGTCCAGGTATTGATCGATCAGCACAGGGTGGTCAGGCTCCACGGTCACCGCCTCGCGCATGTAGCGATTCAGTTCCGCTTCGTCGAACACCACTTCCATCGCCCGACCCCCCAGCACGTAGCTGGGTCGCACCACCACTGGATAACCCACCGCCGCCGCCACTTGCCGGGCCTCGCCATCGCTGCGGGCGAGCCCGTTGCGGGGCTGGCGAATCTTCAGGCGCCGCAGGATCGCTTCGAACTGCTCGCGATCTTCCGCCGCATCGATCGATTCGGGGGAGGTGCCCCAGATGCGTGTGCCGGTGGTGCGACCTTCATCAGTTTCCAGCCAGCGCATCAATGGCATCGCCAACTTGAGCGGCGTCTGACCGCCAAATTGAACGACCAGTCCCTCGGGTCGCTCGGCCTCGATCACATTCAGCACGTCCTCCAGGGTGAGAGGCTCGAAGTAGAGACGATCACTGGTGTCGTAATCAGTGGAGACCGTTTCGGGATTGCTGTTGACCATCACCGTGGCGAAGCCGGCCTCACGCAGCGCGTAGGAGGCGTGGACGCAGCAGTAGTCGAATTCGATGCCTTGGCCGATGCGATTTGGGCCGCCGCCAAGAATCATCACCTTGCGGCGGCTTTCAGCCTGGACCTCGGAGGCTGGCGCCGCCACCAGCACCTGGCCGTCAGCCTCGATTCGCTCGAGCGGTTGCTCATAGCTGGAGTAGTGGTAAGGCGTGCTGGAGGCGAACTCGGCCGCGCAGGTGTCGACCGTCTTAAAAACAGGCGCAACCCCCTGCCTCTGGCGCCAACGCCGCACCGAGAGCTCTTCGCTGCCGGTGGCCCAGGCGATCTGGCGATCCGAAAAGCCGAGCTGCTTGAGTTCCAACAGCGCCGGGCCGTTCAACTCCTGCAGCTGGCGGCCCTTCAGCAGGCGCTCCTCGGCTTGCAGTAGCAGCCGCAGCTTGGCCAGAAACCAAGGGTCGATGGCGCTCAGGCGGTGGATCTCGTCATCGCTAAAGCCAGCCACCATGGCGGCCCGCACCGCGAATAGGCGATCCGGGGTCGGCGTGCGCAGCCGGCATTCCAGATCCTCCGCGGCGCTTGGAGGATCGGGCCGGTCGCAGCCCCAGCCGGCATGGCCGGTTTCCAACGAGCGCAGGGCTTTTTGCAGCGATTCCTCGAAGCAGCGGCCGATCGCCATCGCCTCCCCCACGGATTTCATCGAGGTGGTCAGCACCGCCGGCGTGTTCTGGAACTTTTCAAAGGCGAACCGCGGCACCTTGGTCACCACGTAATCGATCGTCGGCTCGAAACAGGCTGGTGTGGCGCCGGTGATGTCGTTGAGGATCTCATCAAGCCTGTAGCCCACCGCTAGCCGGGCGGCGATCTTGGCGATCGGGAATCCCGTTGCCTTGCTGGCCAGTGCCGAGCTGCGCGAGACGCGCGGGTTCATCTCGATCACCACCACATCGCCGTTGGCTGGGTTGATGGCGAACTGGATGTTGCTGCCACCCGTATCCACGCCGATCTCCCGGATGATCGCGATGGCCTGGTCGCGCAAGCGCTGATACTCGCGATCAGTGAGGGTTTGCGCTGGCGCCACGGTGATCGAGTCACCGGTGTGCACCCCCATGGGATCGAGATTCTCGATACTGCAGACGATCACCACATTATCGGCGCCGTCGCGCATCACTTCGAGCTCAAATTCCTTCCAGCCCAGTAGCGATTGCTCGATCAGGATCTGGCTTACTGGGCTGATTTCCAGTCCGTTCTTGCAGATCGCCACAAACTCTTCGCCGTTGTAGGCGATGCCGCCGCCGCTGCCACCCAACGTGAAGGCGGGGCGGATGATCAGCGGAAACGAGCCGATGCGCTCGCCCACGGCCTCGGCTTCACTGAGCGTGTTGGCGATGCCCGATGGGCACACCGCCACGCCGATGCGCTCCATGGCCTCCTTGAACAGCAGCCGGTCCTCCGCCTTGAGGATCGCCTCCAGGTTGGCCCCGATCAGTTGGACGCCGAAGCGCTCAAGCGTGCCGTTTTCCGCAAGCGCCACCGCCAGGTTCAGGGCCGTCTGGCCACCCATCGTGGGCAGCAGGGCATCGGGCCGTTCCCGTTCGATCACGCGGGCCACCACCTCCGGCGTCAGCGGCTCGATGTAGGTCCGGTCCGCCATGTCCGGATCGGTCATGATCGAAGCGGGATTGCTGTTGACCAGCACCACCTCAAACCCTTCGGCCCGCAGCGCCTTGCAGGCCTGGGTGCCCGAATAGTCGAACTCACAGGCCTGCCCGATCACGATCGGTCCGGAACCCAGCAGCAGGATGCGCCTGAGATCCGTGCGGCGGGGCATTGGCTGGTGCGAGCAGGCCTCCCCAGCCTCTCACGGGCGGTTGCCCGACCCTCCCATCGGGCCCCCCCGGCAGCGGCGGGATCGCTACTCTGAGGCCAAATCCAGACACCGCCCACCGCCGATGAGCGAACTCCAGCGCCTCAAGGGGCTGCTGCCCCCGGAAATGCAGAGCTGGGTGTTCGTGGAAGCTGCCGCGGCCGTCGACCCACCACTGATCACCCTTGAGGAGATCGGCCGCGACGAGGTGGAAATACAGCTCGACCTGGAGAAGTGGGACAAGCTGGCCCTGGACCACCGCAACCTGTTGTTCTGGCACGAGGTGGGTCGGGTGCAGAACGACGTGATCCCCCGGGACGGCTGGGAGATGGCGGCCCTCGCCATCGGCCTGGGCGGCGCCATCGGCGAGCTCTGGGTTCAGGATGGCCTGCTGCTGCTCATGGCTCTCGGTTTATCCGGCTTCGCTGGCTACCGCCTTTATCTCAAGAACAACTCAGAGAAGCGCCTGCAGGACGCGATTCAAGCCGATGAGCGCGCCATCGACCTGGCCTGTCGGTTTGGCTACAGCCTGCCCAATGCCTACAAAAGCCTGGGCGGCGCCCTCAAGGAGCTAATCGAGCAAACCCGCAAGAAGCGCCGTCGCTCCTTCTACGAGAACCGGCTTGAGGCCCTGCGCAAGAGCGCCGGCAAGGCTCGCGCCGAAATGGCTCAGCAGCAGGGCTCCCGCCAGTCCGTCAGCAGTGAGAACGTGTATGGCTGATCGGTTTGTGAGTCCCACCGTGGCGGACGGTGCCCCGAATGCCGGCCCGGATCAGCCCAGCCACCAAGCCGATCGTGTTGCCGGCAGCGGCCCAGTTCACCCCCCAGCCGATTCCGAGGCGTTCGCCTGCCTGGCCGCCGAGGCCTGCGACGACCGCAAGGCCGTTGACATCCGCCTGATTCGCGTCGAGGAAATCTCCTCCCTAGCCGACTGGTTTGTAATTTGTAGCGGCCTCACCGATGTGCAGGTGCGGGCCATCGCCCGCTCCGTGGAGGACCGGCTGGAGCAGGACGCCGACCGGTTGCCGTTGCGACGGGAAGGGCAGACGGAGGGGCGCTGGGTGGTGCTCGATTACGGCGAACTGATCGTGCATGTGCTCACGCCCCAGGAACGGGCGTACTACGACCTTGAATCCTTTTGGGGGCATGGAGAACAACGCCGCTATGTCAGCCCTGCCCAGGCTTCCGTCGTCCAGGCTTCCACTGAGCGCCCAGGCCCAGGACAGTCCCGCCAGAGCCCCGGAGGGTGGCGTCCGTGAGCTTCGCGGCCACCCCGATTCCTGATCCGGAGTCGCCCCAGACCGGAACTCCCTGCCCCGTTCCTCCGGAGCAACGTCCGCTTCAGGAATATTCCCAGCTCTGCCGCTCCTGGTTCTTCCGTTGGCCAACCGGGAGTTCCGTCTCCCTGGCCAGGCCTCTGCTGATCAGCTGGCTGCTGGCCTTCCCCCTCTGCCTGCTGGTGGCCAGCGGCAGCCATCAGCTGCTCCGTCAGCCGCTGCGCCTGGTGCTGGTCGCCGTGGTCATGGCCGTCTTGCCACCGCTGTTGATGCTCTGGCGCCAGTGGTTGGGTTGGGGTTATGTGCTGAGCCGCCTGCGGGCCGAGCGAATCTTCTACGAGGAATCCGGCTGGTACGACGGGCAGGACTGGGCCAAGCCGCCCAGCTGGCGCCAGCAGGATCTCTTGGTGGCCAACCACCAGGTGGCGCCGATCCATCGCCGCCTCGGCCGCGGCCTGGTGCTGGCGTTGGCCCTGGTGCTGGGCGGCGCGGGGCTCTGTCAGGCTCTCTGAACGCACGCTGCCCGGCTCAGCCCTGATTCCATGACCTTTGCCTCCGGATTCGGCGGATCCAACCGTCCAGGTGTGCCGACCTTGGAGGTGTGCCTGCTGCGGGAGGGGGTGTTGGAATCCCGTCACCGAGCCCACGCGGTGGTTTGTGATGCCCGCGGTCGGGTGTTGATGCGGGCCGGCGATCCCCAACTGCTCACCTTCATCCGCTCGGCGCTCAAACCGTTCCAGGCCTTGGCGTTTGTCAGCAGCGGCGCCGCTGATCATGGCGGCTGCGGCGATCGCGGGCTGGCGATCGCCTGTGCCTCCCATGCCGGCACGCCAGCTCATGCCCGCGAAGCCTTTCGGGTGTTGTGGGGGGCGGAACTCGAACCTTCCCTGTTGCAGTGCCCTGTGCCGCTGGGCGCCAGCAGCCCGCTGCAGCACAACTGCTCGGGCAAGCATGCTGCTTTCTTGGCCAGTTGCCGCCATCTGCATTGGCCACTGGAGACCTATCTCCTACCGGAACACCCCCTGCAGCAAGAGATGTGCAAGCGCGTAGGCGAGCTGCTGGGCCTGCCCGCCGCTGAGCTGGTGATGGCGCGGGATGATTGCGGCGCTCCCACCCTGCTGCTTCAGCTGGCCCAGATGGCGTTGCTGCAGGCTCACCTGGGCGGCGGTGAACTCCCCGACCTGGAGAGGCTCTGCCGCGCGATGCTGGCGCACCCGGAGCTGGTGGCTGGTGAAGGCCGCTTCGACACGGAGGTGATGCGCCTTGGCCACCAGCAGGTGATCAGCAAGGGAGGGGCTGAAGGCATCCAATGCCTCAGTCGTGTTGGGGAGGGGTTAGGCGTGGCGATCAAGGTGGAGGATGGCTCCAGTCGGGCGAAGCATGCCGTGGCCCTGCATCTGCTCAGCCAGCTTGATTGGCTGACGCCGGTGAGCCTGGAGGAGCTGCGGCAGCGCTTTCAGAACCCGGCACCCCATCTGCGGTTGGAGGTCCGCGGCGAGCTGCGTTTTGATTGATGGCGGACCCCAGAGAAAGCCATTGCCGCTCTGGTCGGCAGCCCCGCTCGGATTCAGCCTGCGGCAAAGCTCTGGCTGGCAGCGGGATCAAGGGCGCATGGTCGGGGGGCGATCGCCGAAGGGTGGCCCACGACCTGGTAGTATTCACAGGTCGGCCAAGGCTGACGCATGCATCTCCAGTCCGCCTGGAGTACCCGTCGCGGGGTAGAGCAGTCTGGTAGCTCGTCGGGCTCATAACCCGAAGGTCGCGAGTTCAAATCTCGCCCCCGCCATTTTCACATGATTGCAACTATTGGCCCTTCTCACTTCGTGAAGGCCTGTTGCTTTGTCATCTCGCATATCGCCCTAAAGCCAGCGCAGGGTGCGCCTGGGCGATGAAGCCTGGTTATCCAGGTCTTCCAGAGCCAGCTCAGACCAGATCCAGCTCAACGATTTTGTATTCAGATCTCGCTCGCCGTGAAACACGGCCCCCTCTGCTGCTTCTCAGCACCGTGGGTTGACTTCGTTTCGCACCCCCCAGCGGTGCCGATCCATTTCCGCTGGTTACCCCAAAGGTTTTCGGGCAGCTCAATCTGGCTTAGGCGCCTTGCCTGCTGATGGGGCTTACAAGCCACGAAAAAACCCCAGCGCAGCTGGGGTGGAATGAATCAGGGTGATGAATGCAAGGGGAGTAAGCTCAGCCATGCATCAAGCAAATCTGTTCAGCCTGGAAGGCTGATCAGGACCTGGTTGAGGTGAGCCGCTGGCGGGATCGCCCCTGCCGGGATTGGATCGATCAACTGATCCAACACGAGGGATTTGCCCTCACTCAACGGCAAGCTCAAGCCCAGCCTTTTGAGCTCTGCTCCTCAACGTAGGCGGCAACGTTGGCGATTTCGCTCTCCGAAAGCTTGCTGCCGAAGGCCGGCATCGCGTTCTTGCCATTGGTCACCTGATAGACGATGGCCGCTTCATGGCCAGCGGAATAGTTGGCCAGGTAGGCCTCGAGGGCCTCTTGCTTGAGAGTGCGCTCGGCGTTCACCACATTGCCGCCACCCATGTGGCAGGCGGCGCAGTTGGCGGAGAAGATCTTGGCACCTTCGCCGGCATCGGCGGCGTAGCTGGGGGCAGCTCCGAAAACCAGGGCCAGGAGAACGGCGCAGAGAGACAGAAAACGACGCATGACGGGGCGCATCAGGGGGCGCGGAGGGAACGCACGGCAGCTGCCGCGCAACCACACCAAGCTAGAGGGGACGGTGTGCCTGGCTGCGGCCGGGCGTCATGTTTGCAACATTTGAAGCTGCTTGGGGCATCGCCAGCGCCAGGCGCTTGCTCAACAACCCAGGCACTCTGCGCTGGGCGCTCGCCGGGCTCAGCCCCGCCGCGGCAGGCCGGAGAGTTCCAGCACCGCCTCCAAGGTGGGGGCCTGGCTGCGCAGGCCGAAGCGCTCCGGCGGGCTGATCGGCTGATGCACGAAGTGGCGCTGCCGGATCGAGAAGCGATCCCAGGGGGTGAGCTGCAGCGGCAGCACCTTCACCAAGGCCCCCACGAACCAGGCTTGCAACGCCAGGCCGAAGGGTGGAAACCCCATGCCCCGCCAACGGCAGAGCTGCCGCAACGTGTCGTTCACCAGGGCCCGGGGCTGGCCCAGCACCAACCGCCGCACCGCGGTTTGACCCGGTTCCGGGTTGGGCACCTGGGGCTGGGTGGCCAGGTGAACGCACACCCGGGCGATATCCGCCGCGTGCACCCAGTGGAAGCTGGCATCGGCCCGCAACCAGCGGGCCAGCCACAGCCAGCGGCTCGCTTCCACCAGACCGTCGGTGAGATAGCTGGTGGGGTAAGGGCCGCCATGATCCACCCTGCCGCCGAACACCAGGGTGGGGAACACGGCGACAATGCGCGGCGCTAAGGGGTGGACTTCCAGATCCTGGAGGCACTGGGCCTTGGTTTGGATGTATTCGGTGCCCTCGCTCAAGGCCTCGGGCAGCAGCTGCAGATCGCGGTTGAGGATGCTGGCGGTGGAGAAGTAGATCACCTGCTCCAAACGCTCCGGATCGAGGGCTGCCAGCAGGTTCTTCACCGCCACCACATTCACCTGCTGGGCGCGTTCCGGATCGCCCCAGGCCGTGGCGGTGTGGATCACACGCGTGGCGGAGGCCACCGCCTGGCGATGGGGATCGAGATCGCGCAGATCACCCACCAGAAGGGTGATGCGAGGGTCGTCGGCGGGAACCGCGGTGAGCTTGCTCGGATCGCGCAGCCAGAGCAGCAGATGGGCGTCGGTTTCGCGATAGAGCAAATCGGCGATGTGCTGGCCGACGCAGCCCGAGGCGCCGGTGATCAGGATCCGCGGCGGCGACGTGGGCGAACTGGCGAGCGGCTGCGGCGCCGGATCGGCGCTGGCGACCGCTTGAGAGGAACTGGTCAAACGGCAGCCCCCAGCAGCTCGCTCACCGCTTTGCCGGTTTCGAAAAAGACGCGGGCGTTGTCTTCCGGGGTGCCGGGAAGGATGCCGTGACCAAGGTTGAGGATGTGGCGGCGGCCCCGGGCCTTGCGCACCGTGTCGAAGATCCGTTCACGGATGCCCTCCGGGGTGCCGAACAGCAGCCCGGGATCCACGTTGCCCTGCACGCCCACGTGCTGGGGCAGCCGCGCGATGCCATCGGCCATGTCCACGGTCCAGTCGAGCGAGACGATGTCGATGCCGGTGGCGCCCATGCGCTCGAGCACGCCAGCACCGCCGGAGATGTAAAGGATCAGCGGCGTATCGGGGTGGGTGGCCTTCACCTGATCGATCACCCGCTTCTGATACGGCGCCGCAAAGATGTCGTAATCGATCGGGCTCAGCTGGCCCGCCCAGGAGTCGAACAGTTGCACCACCTGGGCGCCGCAATCGATCTGGTAACGCACATAGCTGGCGATCGAATCGGCCAGGTGGCCCAGCAGCTGGTGCAGCAGCGCTGGCTCGCGGAAGGCCATCGCCTTGATCACAGAGTAGGTCTTGCTGCTCTTGCCCTCCACCGCGTAGGCGGCCAGGGTCCAGGGGGCGCCCACGAAGCCCAGCACCGCCGCCCGGTTGCCCACCGTTTGGCGCAGACGGCCCAGCACCTCGCCCACAAAGGGCAGGGCTTCAGCCGGATCGAGCGGCCTGAGGGCATCCACCTGGGCCTGGCTGCGAATCGCCGGCTCGATGATTGGCCCCTTGCTCTCGATGATGTCGAAGTCGATCCCCATCCCCGGCAAGGGGGTGAGGATGTCGGAAAAGAGGATCACGCCATCGGGCTCGAAGGCGTGAAACGGCTGCATCGAGATCTCATAGGAGAGATCGGGGTTTTCCGAGCGGTCGCGAAAGCCCGGATGGCGGTCGCGCAGGTCGCGGTAAACCTTCATGTAACGGCCCGCCTGGCGCATCATCCACACCGGCGGCCGCTCCACCTGTTCGCCGCGTGCGGCGCGCAGCAGCAGGGGGGCGGATTCGGTCATGGAGGAGCTGGGAGGCGATCGGGCAACTTAGCGGAGTCCTTATTCAGCCCCTTGGGCTGGCCGGGGGGCGGAGGCCCCCGGCCGCTGGCATCGGGCGCAACCACGGGCTGCGGCGCAGCCTCTGGCCAGAGGGAAAAGAGCCCGCACAATGACATTTGTGCCTTCCCTGGAGCCGGTTCCATCCGTCGCCTTGCGCCCCCTCCAGCCCCGCCTGGGCCTTCCCCAGCCCGCCGCTGGCCACCGCCGTTGACCTTGCGGCGCTGGAGGCGCCGGTGTCGTGGCGGCTGGGGTTTGGCGGCCGCGTTGGTCGGCCTGGTGCCGCTGCTCACGGCCTGCGATGGCGTGTCGCGAGCCACCCATCAGACCCTGCATGTGGTGCTGGTGCCCACGGGCCGGGTGGAGTGGTTGCAACAGGATTTCCGCGACCAGCTGGCCTGGCAGCCGCTGCTGGACAACTTCCAGCAGATTTATCCCAATGTGCACGTCCAGATCTCGGTGCAGCAGGAGGAGCACCTCATCGATTTCTTGACCAAGGCGAAAAGTCGTGGGCTTGGTCCCGACCTGCTGATGGTGCGCTCGCCGACGGCCGTTTCGCTGTTGGACCGCGGGCTGGTGTTGCCAATCCCCGAGACCGCCGCGGTGCGCAACAGCATCGCCCTGCTCACCCCCACGGAACTCTCGCGGGTGCGCACCGCCAAGGGCATCGCCGGCCTGCCGGTGTTCAACGAGGTGACCCTGGCTTGCTACAACCGGGCCCACCTGGCCGAGGCCCCCACCACCATCAACGCCCTGCAGGCGTTGGCGGCCTCGGGCCGCACGATCGGGTTGTCGGTGGAGCCGATCGGCATCTGGTGGACCGCGGGCGCCTTTGGTGCCCAGCAGGCCATGGGACCGATCATCGTCGGCAATGACGGCGGCCGGACGCTCGATCTGCGCAGGGATCGCCAGGCCTTGCGGCATTGGCTGCAGTCGCTGCGCGGCCTGGCCCTGCAGAACCGTGTCGACGTGGGCACCGGCCCGGAGGAGCTGACCCGCGGCCTCGAATCCGGGCGGCTCAGCTGGATCCCCTGCTACAGCATCACCCTGCAACGGCTCGATCGCACCATGGGCAAGCGGCTCGGCGTCGCGGTGCTGCCCTCTGGGCCGAGCGGTCTCCCCAGCCCTTATTCCAGCCTGCGGGTCTGGGCCCTGGGGTCGGATTCCTCCCCCAGCCAGCAGCGCCAGGCCCTGGCGCTGATGCAGCTCAGCCTGGATCCCCTCGTGCAGCGTGAGATCACCCTCTCCACCCGCATGGTGCTGCCGGCCAACCGCAATGTGCAGGTGCCGGTGGCCAGCTCGGGGCGCCTCGCCGTGCTGGCAGGAGCCCAACAACAGTTCGAACAGGGCACCGCGTTGATGTCGCTGCCGTTTTCCGCTGATCGGGTGCAGCGGGTGCTCCCCATCGTGCAGAACGTGATCTCCCAGGTGATGGTCGGCGTTCTCAGCGCCGAGCAGGGCGCCGACCGCCTGCTTGAGCTGCGCCCAGGAGCGGGAGCCGGCCGCTAATGCTCTCCAGCATCCTCAGCGAGATCATGGGCTGGGTGGCCTTTTTGCAGCGCCCCCCCGTGCTGCTGCAGCTGCTGCTGGTGGCCGCCTGGTACGGGCTAATTGGGCAGTTGCATCTGCACCGGCCCGCCCGACCACGGCTGCTGCGCTGGCTGTGGCGTCGGCCCTGGGCGCTGACGATGTCCCTGGGCACGGGGCTGATCACCCTGGTGCTGACCGCCCTGCAGCAGCGGGCCGGCCTGGTGCTGCTGCTGTTCCAGATCAACCTGGCCTGGGAGTTGATGCGCCTGCTCGAGAACCAGGTGTTGTCACGGCTGATGGACCCGGCCAATCGCCAGGTGCTGATCACCCGGCTGCTGCGCCCCCTGTTCCTGCTGTGGGTTCTGCTGGTTTGCCTCGATGCGCTCGGCAGCCTGCAGGATCTCTCCTCCGCCTCGCTCGGGGTGTGGTTCGGCAGCGAAGTCAGGCTCGGCACCCTGTTCCAGGTGCTTGTGATGCTTTACATCCTGCTGGTGGGCATGGAGCTGCCAGCCAACTGGGTCGCTCTCCTACTGCAGCGGGGCCTGAACATCAGCGAAGGCAGCGGCCGTGCCTTGGAGTTGATCCTGCGCTACTTGACCTTCTGCCTCAGTGTGATCTGGGCCATGCGTCAGCTCGGCATCAACCAGGCCGGGCTTCTGGCCGTGGCCGGCGGCCTCTCGGTCGGACTGGGTTTTGGCATCAAGGAGGTGGTGTCCAACATCATCAGCGGCCTCTGGCTGTTGATGGAGGGTTCGGTGCGGCCCGGCGAAGTGCTGATGCACAACGGCGAAGTGTGCGAAGTGCGCCGGCTGGGCCCCCGCGCCACCACCCTCTGGCGCGGCAGTGACAACGCCGAACTGGTGGTGCCCAACCAGAACTTTTTCACCACCGCCACCACCACCTACACCCGCAGCGATCGGATGCGCCGCTGCAGCCTCACGCTTTCTGTGGGCAACGGCTGGGATCCGGAGCAGATCATCTCCCTGTTGGAGCAGCTGGCGGCCGACCAGCCCGGGGTGCTGGCGAGCCCGCCGCCATCGGCCTCGCTCAAGGAGTTCGGCAGCGACGCCTATCTGTACGGGCTGAGCTTCTCGATCGGCGATCCGCTGCGGGCCGGCGGCGTGTCGGCGGCGCTGCGGCTGGTGATCGTGCGGCGCTTCCAGCAGCTCAACATCCCACCGCCCGCCTGAGCGGCCCAGCGGCGGCGCGGTCCAACGGCGGCTCAGTCCAGCGGCGGCTCGGTCCAGCGGCGGCTCAGTCCAGCGGCGGCGCGGTCCAACGGCGGCTCAGCCCAGCGGCGGTCCGGTCCAGGGGGCGCTGCCCTCGCCGCGGGTCTGGGCCAGGGCAGGCATCAGAGGTTTTCCGTTCGCCCGGCAGCGGTCCGCCGCCGCTGTTTACGTTGATCGCGCCGGCTCCAGCTGGCGCAGCAGCTCCTGGAACTCCCGCTCCTGGCCCAGCACGCGCGCCTCCTCCAACGCGCTTGGTAGCAGGGCCCGCAGAGTCGCCGTCAGCCCATCGCCGGAGCGGGCCAGCTGGCGAAACCGCTGCAACGCCGATAAGGGTCGGACCAGGAGGCACACCAGCAGCGCCAGCCCTGAGCCCAGCAGGTAGTCGAGCCAGCGATGGGGTACGTACCAATCGGTGAGGGCCCCATAGCCCACGTAGGTGACCCCGCTGGAGATCAAGGCGGTGCGGAGGTTGGGCTGCAGGCCCACCGCCACGATCAAGGCTGTGGTGCCGCCCATCACCAGCCCCACGCTCAGGGCGTTGATCGTGAAGGTGTTGAACACCAGCATCGGCATCAGCACCCCCAGGCTCACGCCCACCATGCGGTCGCGCACCCGCAGCAGCGTGGCGCCGAGGCTGTCGTTGAGCAGCAGCACCACTCCGAAATAGAGATACTTTGGCGTCACCGCCCCAACGCCCATGCCGATGCTCAGGGCGAGGGTGGAGGTGGCGAGCTTGCGCCAGAAGAACGGGTCGGCGAAACGCTTGGCGAGGCTGCGCGTGGGCAGCGCCTCGGCTTCCTGGGGCGCCGGCTGGTCGCTGGTGGTGGGCCGGCCCTCGGCCGGCACCTTTCCCCCGGGGCTGGGGGCGGCCGAGGCATCCTCTCGGGCGCTGTGGCGGGGGACGGCTGCCGCGGCCTCCGGGGCCGCCGGTGGCGCCGGTGGCGTAGCGGTGGTGGCGGGGTTATCGAGCGGCAGGCGCAGGGCCCACTGCACCAAGCTGGCCGTGACCAGGCCCACCAGCACGGCTAGCAACTGGTGCCATGCCGAGAGCCAGGTGGCGTTGCCGCCCAAAAGCGGTAGCACCGCCAGCACCGCCAGCAGATTGCGCACCAGCATCAACCGATCCGGCAGGGCTTGGCCGAGGCACTGGGCGATCGCTGTCACCACGGCGAACTGCCACACCTCCGGTGCCTCCAGCAGGGGCTTGAGGAAGGTGCCCAGGCTCAACCCCACGGTCACCACCAACGGCAACAAGACCAGGGCCGGCTTGGGCCAGGGCTGGAAATCCGGACGCATCAGCACGGC
>JBIIIX010000169.1:0-6575 GCA_044234415.1 Cyanobium sp. | reverse complement strand
GCCTCGGCAGGAGGTTCAGCCGTTGCCGCAGCGGGCGATATCGAGCACATCGGCCATGGAGCGGATCTGGGCGAGGGTGGATTGCAGCTGGTTGGCGCTGCTGAGCTCGACGCTCAGGTCGATGCGGGCCGGGCGGCCGGGGGAGGTGCGCACCCGGGCGTCGCTGACGTTGATGCGATGGTCGGACAGGCGCGTGAGGATGTCTTTGAGCACGCCCACCCGATCGAGCACCTCAATGCGCAAGCGCACCGGGTAGCGGCGGGCGTGGGGTTCGGCGCTGGAATTCCAGCGCACGGGCAGCCGTCGTTCGACCGGCACCTGGCCGACATTGACGCAGTCTTGACGGTGAATAGTGATGCCGTGGTTGCCTAGGGCCACCGCTCCCACGATCAACTCTCCCGGCAACGGGCCGCAGCAACCGGCGATGCGGTATTCCAAGCCCTCCATCCCCAAGATCGCGCTGCCGCTCGCCGCGGCGACCGCGCTCCCATCCGGGCGGGGGGCGAGGCTGGCGGCCAGTTGCTCGTTGCTGAGCGCGGGCGCCGCCGCCGCCGTCGCCAGGCGGATCTCCTCACGCAGACGATTGACCGCCTGCTGCAGGGTGACGCCACCGAAGCCCAGGGCCGCCAACAGATCTTCGGTCGCCACCAGGTTGCAGCGCCGGGCGACGCGGGCGAGGGCCTCCCCATTGAGCAGCAGGTCGAAGCCGTCGCGACCCAGCTCGCGCTCCAACATCTCGGTGCCGCGCTGAATGTTGGTGTCGCGGTGGCTGCGCTTGTACCAGTGGCGGATGCGATTGCGCGCCGTGGGTGTGGCGACGAAGTTCAGCCAATCGAGGCTGGGGTGGGCATTCTTGGCGGTGATCACCTGCACAAAGTCGCCGTTGCGCAGGGGTGTGGCCAGCGGACAGAGGCGGTCGTTAATGCGCACGCCCTGGCAGTGATTGCCGATCTCGGAGTGGATGCGATAAGCGAAATCCACGGCTGTGGAGCCCTTGCGCAGCCCCACCACATCGCCGGTGGGGGTGAACACAAACACCTCCTCATCGAAGAGGTCTTCCTTGATCGATGCCAGGAAGTCGCTGCTGTCGGTGCCGCGGTCATCCTTCTGCCAATCGACCATCTGGCGTAGCCAGTTGAAGCGCTCCGCCTCGGCTCCGGAGGCGGCCGGAGAGCCACCCTCCTTGTACTTCCAATGGGCGGCGATGCCATACTCCGCCACCTGGTGCATGTCGTGGGTGCGGATCTGCACCTCGATCGCCCGATAGGAGCCGATCACGGCGGTGTGCAGCGACTGGTAGCCATTGGGCTTGGGCAGGCCGATGTAATCCTTGAAGCGGCCGGGGATGGGTTTGAAGGTGTCGTGCACCACCGCCAAGGCGCGGTAACAGCTCTCCAATGTGGGGCAGAGGATGCGGATCGCCGCCACGTCGTAGATCTCGTGGAAGCCCTTTTGCTGGCGCTGCATCTTGCTCCAGATGCCGTAGAGATGCTTGGGCCGGCCCTTCACTTCACAGGTTGCCAAGCCCACGGCCGCGAGCCGATCGCGCAGGCGCTGTTCCGTGCGCGCCAGCCGCTCCTCTCGCTCGCTGCGTTTGCTGGCGACCTGCTGCTGCATGTCGCGGTAGGCCTCCGGTTCGAGCACCTTGAAGGACAGATCCTCCAGCTCCCACTTGAAGCGGCCAATGCCGAGACGGTTGGCTAACGGTGCGTAGATCTCGCGGGTTTCGCGGGCGATGCGCTGCTGTTTCTCGGGCTTGAGGGCCGCCAGGGTGCGCATGTTGTGCAGACGATCCGCCAACTTCACCAGCACCACCCGGATGTCGCTGGCCATGGCCAGGAACATGCGGCGCAGGTTCTCGGCCTGGGCTTCGGTGCGATTGGTGAAATGGATGCCCCCCAGCTTGGTGACCCCCTCCACCAGGGCGCGCACTTCGGCGCCGAAGTGCACCTCCAGCTCCTCGGGGGTGACGTCGGTGTCCTCGACCACATCGTGCAGGAAGCCGGCGGCGATCACGGCGGCGCTGGCGCCGATGTCGCGCAACAGGTCGGCAACGGCGATCGGGTGGCAGATATAGGCTTCGCCGCTGGCGCGGAACTGACCCTGATGCAGTTGCCAGGCGAAGTCGAACGCCGAAGCCAGCAGGGACTCCGGATCGGTGGGGCAGCTGTCGCCGATCCCGGGTGGCACATTTTCAACGCAGCGGCGCAGCCAGGCCGGCAGCGGCACGCCGTAATCATCGGGGCCATGGATCGGCTGGCTGCGCAGCCGCGGGCCAGCGGTGCGCTCCGAACGGGCCGCGGCCCGGGGCGGCAGCCGAACCTCAGGGCTGGGATTCCGGTCGACACCGGCGGCGACCTCAGCGGGCGGGTCGGCGACGAGGACGGGCTCCCGCACAACAGGCGGGGTCGAGACCGCTGGACCCGGGGACCGCTCGGCCAGGGGCGGGTCCGCGGCAGCGGCGCTGGAGGGCGCGGCTGGGATCGGCCGATCGGGAACAGCCCGCAGCATCCTTCCCTCCATACAAACTCCATGCTATGCAGCGATCGCGCCGAGACCAGGGATGTGGGCGAGCCAGGATCCGAATCGCCGGCGCCGAGCGGCGGTTCAGGGCCGTTGAACCTTGATCACCACAACGCTGAGGGGCTCTGGGCCGGCGCTGGGCTTGCCGAAGCTGGCCGGCGTGGCACGGGCCCCCATGGCGGGGCGGGGCGGCGCACGGATCAGCGCGGCGAGGGGCCGGTGCTCCGCCTCAGCGATCTGCGGGTGGCTTATCCCGGCAGTTCCGAACCCACCTTGGCGGGGCTGGATCTGAGCCTGGAGCGGGGCCAGAGCTTGGCCCTGGTGGGTCCTTCCGGTTGCGGCAAGAGCACGGTGGCGCGGGCGGTGCTGCAGCTGCTGCCAGCGGGGAGCCGCTGCGAGGGGGGCCTGGAGCTGGCGGGCCGCGATCCGCGTCGCCTGGATCGCGGCGCCCTGCGCCGGCTGCGGGGCGAGGCGGTGGGGCTTGTGTTCCAGGACCCGATGACGCGCCTCAATCCCCTGATGACGATCGGCACCCATCTGCAAGACACCTTGGCGGCGCACCGCCCCCAATGGGGACGTCAGCGGGCGCGGCGGCGCGCTGTCGAGCTGCTGCGGCGGGTGGGCATCAACCCCGATCGCTACGACAGTTATCCCCATGCCTTCAGCGGCGGCATGCGCCAGCGCCTGGCGATCGCCCTGGCCCTGGCCCTCGATCCGCCGCTGGTGATCGCCGATGAGCCCACCACCAGCCTGGATGTGGCGGTGGCGGGGCAGGTGATGGCGGAACTGGTGGGGCTCTGCCAAGAGAGCGGCAGCGCCCTGCTGTTGATCAGCCACGACCTGGCCCTGGCGGGGCGGTGGTGCCAGGAGATGGGGGTGCTGGAGCAGGGCCGGCTGGTGGAGCGGGCCCCGGCCCGGCAGCTGCTGCTGGAGCCCCGCTCAGCCTTGGCCCAGCGGCTGGTGCAAGCAGCCCGCGAGCGGGAGGGAGGACAGAGACCGGAACCGCCCCCGTCGCCGCTGCTGTTGGAACTTGAGGACCTGCGCAGCTGGCACCCGCTGCCCTCGCCGCCCTGGAAGCCCCGTTGGCTCAAGGCGGTGGATGGCGTCAGCCTGCGGCTGCGGGCGGGGGAGACGATCGGGGTGGTGGGGGCTTCCGGTTGCGGCAAGAGCAGCCTCTGCCGCGCCCTGATCGGCCTGGCGCCCCTACGGGGCGGCGTGGTGCGGCTGGAGGGGCAGGATCTGCGCCGCCTGCGAGGCGGGGCTTTGCGGCGGGCGCGGCGGGATCTGCAGATGGTGTTTCAAGACCCGCTGGCCTGCCTCAACCCGCAGATGAGCGTGGGCAACGCGGTGGCCGATCCGCTGCTGATCCATGGCCTGGCCAGCCGCGGCGAGGCCCGCCAGCGGGTCCGGGCCCTCTTGGCCCAGGTGGGCTTGGAGCCGCCCGAGGCGTTCGAGCAACGGCGACCAAGCCAGCTCTCCGGAGGCCAGCAGCAACGGGTGGCGATCGCCAGAGCCCTGATCCTGCAGCCCAAGGTGCTGCTTTGCGATGAGAGCGTGTCGATGCTGGATGCGGAGGTGCAGGCCGAGGTGCTGGAGCTGCTGGGGCGGCTGCAGGAGCAGCTGGGGCTGGGGATGCTGTTTGTGACCCACGACCTGGCCGTGGCCAGCGGCTTCTGCCACCGGGTGATCGTGCTGGAGGGCGGCCGGATCGTGGAGCAAGGCCCTGGAGCGAGGCTGCTGGCCAACCCCCAGGCGCCGATCACCCGAACCTTGGTGGAGGCCTGCCCACGGCTGCCAAGACCCGAGCTGGAAGGAGGTAGGCAGAGCCCTGGCCAGCCGGCGCCGCCATGAACCAACGGGGCGTGCGGGCGAGGCGGGCGACGCTCCAAACCTTGGGCCGACCTTGGGCCGACCTTGGGCCGATGGAGTTCGTGAGCTGCCCTGATTGAGCCAATCCGCGGAGCAACGATCCCATAGAGGTTGACGGTGTCAGCCGACTGTCGCCGGCAAGGCCCTGATCGCTCCGCCGCAGATCCCCCGCTTCACTGCAGCTGAACTGCGGCAAGGCCGGACGCCTGGCGGTGCACGTCGAACTTGTCTGCGGGGTAGTTGCCGAACCCGGCCGCCATGCGCTCGGTCTGGCTCGTGCCTTGCTTGAGGCCAAAACGGCCGTAGAGCTTGGGATTTGGAGAGTGTCTCGCTTTGTAATCACGAGGTGATCGCCCCAAGCAACCCCGTCTAGTTTGTCGGGGTAGGGGAACAGCCAGCGCAGGCTTCACCGCGCTCCCCTCGCCGCGCTCCCCTCAAAGCGCAAAACTGAATCAACGTTTGCAGCAACGGAGCTTTTGGCCATGCATTTTTCCGCCTTTCCGCCAGGTTTTCATCGGCTCGCCGATCGGCTGCGATTCTTGGCGCTCAGCAAACGAATCGCCCGGAAAAAATTTTCGCAGGCCTGCAAACATGTGGCCTTGGCGGCCAGCATCTTGCTGCTCTGTATATCGCCAAGCTTCGGCCAGGATGGCTTTACTTTAGATCTTGATGGTGTGTCGCGTGGAACCACGATCAGCGTATCGAGCAGCAATCCCAACTCCTCCCTCAGCGAAAAGAATGTTGTCCTCACACTGCAAGGCATGAACCGCGACAGGCAAGATGTGAAGGCCAGCAAAGCCATTGCCAATGAGCAAGGAAAAACCTTTGAGTTCCTTGTTCCTAATGATTTAAGCCTGGGTGAATATCGTGCCACAATTAGTGTGCTTCCCGAGGGTGATGCAAGCGCCAGCTCCGCGAAAACCATTCCAATATTGATTGCGGGATCGGCGAGTAAAAAGCTGGTTGTTTTCAGTGAACTTGGGGAACTGACTCCCAAAATTGAGTCAGTGTATCCCCAGGTTGTTTTCCCCGAAAAAAAGGGTGGCTACTCATTTCAGGTTCTTGGCAGTGGTTTTAGCCCAACTGGACCTGACAATCATCTGATCATCTCGCACAGCAATCAAAAGGATGGCTTTGATTCCATCGGAGAGATCGAGCTCTGTTGGCAAGGCTATCCCTGCAAAAACCCGTCGATGCCTGTCGGCATCTTCAAGAACAACCGCCAGCTCAACTTCGAAAATGTAAGGATTGATCACTACGGAGAACTTGCTGTACAGATCAGAGTTGGCGAGAAGCTATCAGATCCTCCTTATCCGATTAAGCTATCACGTGTCCACCCATGGATACCGCTTTTTCTGGCTGCTGCCATTGCCGCAGTGCTTGTCGGTATCGTTTTTTGGATGGGCATGAAAGTCCTAAAAAAAGACACCCTTGGCGCACTGCTTCTCGATCAAGATACGAATACCTACAGCCTCTCGCGGTTTCAGTTTTATCTGTGGACACTAGCAGCTGTGTTTAGCTACACATTCTTCTTTGTGTCTTTAAGTTTTGTGCAAGGAAGGCTGGAATTTGTTGATGTCCCCGATGGCTTGCCTGGCATCGTCTTCATCAGTGCCTCCACGACTGTGTTTGCATTGGGAATCAGCAATGCAAAGGGAAATAAGGGATCGGGTCAAGTCGATCCCAGTTTTGCTGATTTCTTTAGTGCAGGCGGATACGTCGTGCCGGAACGGCTGCAGTTTTTTGTCTGGACAGTTCTCGGGGTAGGCGTTTATCTTGTGGTTGTTATCTTCCAGAATCCGGCCGAAATCAAGGGTTTGCCGACGATTCCCAATGGCTTCTTGCAGTTGTCTGGCATTAGCTCTTTGGGGTATCTTGGCGGCAAGCTAGCACGCAAGCCTGGCCCTGCTATTTCCAGCATTTTCAATGTGAGCTACGATAGTAGCAGTCAAGTCCTAACATTGGACGTTCAGGGTGACAATCTTTCCGAGGATGCCACATTTAAAATCGAGAAGAATGGTGGTCAATATCTGCTCTCACCCAAGGATGTCAACGTTAAAACCAGCATCAAAACCAAACAGGCCGATGCAACCGATCCCAAGCTGGCCAGCGTCCTGGGTCTGGAAATTGCCAGCCCCCAAAACGATTGGCCCAAGCTCAAGATGCCGGCAGGCAAAGAGGAG
>JBIIIX010000168.1:0-6613 GCA_044234415.1 Cyanobium sp. | reverse complement strand
GCCAATCCAGTGAGATGTTGAAATCTCTAAAATAGCGCGACGCCCCCTCGGAAACAGCTTGAAAGGCGGGATCAGGAAGTTGGATTAACCAAGAATACAACTCAACTTTATGGGTGAGTTCTTTCTTGACCCAATCACGAAGTTGCTGCGCTCTCCGTTTTTTCGCCCCCACCAGAGATTCATATTTCATCAAAAGCTTAATCCAAGCGAAATAAATAGAAATAACAAGTTCTTGAGCAAGAGATAGAACGAGCTCCTTAAACTTTTCAAAGCTAGTAACAGCTTCCCAAGGAAGAAAACCAAGAGAGAGCAACAAAAGAAGGGTCAGCCCCAGGAAAAGGATGGCTACCGCAACAAATGCCATTTTGGCGTTGGATCAGAAGTAATGTGGCGAGGGGCGTGCTGTATGCCTGCAGAGGCAAAGCTGGTGAACTCAAGCGGGGCTTGCCGCTGCTACAGATGCGGTTTCATCATTTGGTGGTTGAGCAGGGGAATCCTGAGATTCGTCGCGATTAAGCGCCTGATGGAACATTTTTGTAAGCCATGTGGGGTCTATATTTAGGAGCGTTCCATCTGCCTCAAAATGCTTAATAAAGACAGTTCCCAATGCGTATGTAACCGATGCGGATGAAACAGCAAAACTCCCAGCGCTTAAAGTACCCAGGATCGGCACAGCTCTTGATATGGCATAGAGGCCTTGGGCCATTAAGCCGCCCGTGAGCCCAGACAACAGTGATCCAATGAGTGCCCGCGCTATGTTTGACTTGAATGGGAGATCATAAAGGCGGCAGAGATCATGAACCATCTTTACCTCCAGAGCCAATAGGGCAACCTGATCCACTAAAGGGAAGGGAAGCAGTGCCAAAGATGCTGCTCCAAGTGTATAGTTCTTTACGAGTGTGTTAGAACGCGCAAGACGCTCAGCACGAGCAATCGTCTGAAGTTTGACGGTTAAGAGGTCAGCGGCTGGATCCGTAGTCACGTTGATGTCCTCAGAAAGGCTTGGGCTTGGGAAGTGAGAAGGGCGCGTCGGCGAAGGCTTGGATGTGCCGAGCGAGTTTTTTCAGCACAATCATAGCTCAGAGAGCAAGCAACGTCCAGTCACACGGTGTCGCATGCGGAAGTTACGGAACCGCTCAAACACCCTGACCGTGAAGGAGCTCTATGCGGCTCATGATCAGAGAGTAGTAAGCATTGCGACCCTACAATGGCGATCTCGCGAGGCGACCAAATGATCACAAAGATTTGCAATGCTCAGCTTGGCTTGATCCATCGTTGCGTATTATGCAAAGAGTTGCGTCATAGTGCACTAGCGGTCTGCGTTATTCCGAGAGCAACAGCATGACTGGACAGCGTCGCGTCAAACCAGTTGAATGATTTTATCGTTGCAGCTTCGATAACGTACGGGACAGCATGATTGCCCTTCATCGACAAACCCGATGCAACAGAAGCCGGGGGATCCGATAGGGGTCAAAGTGGAATATTGAAGCCATCAACTACCACACCCTTGAATCACCGTTCCTTGCAATTCACAATATAGGCTACTATGGTGAGTGGGTTCACGGCAGCCAATCTGCAGGTGGTTTTTGCCGTCGGTCAATCGATCACAAATGGCCTGAAACCTCGTTCGTCAGACGCAGTATCTCAGTCTCGCCGCGTACAGTGGAGGCGTCAGTCAGCTAAGCAATAACCGAACCTGTACAAATAGAATACAAAGCCGTTGATCAACATGTGCCTTGGGCAACAGCGAGCTCTGGTCGCTAACGCGTATAATGCCATGTATATCCCTCTCGGGGATTCACATGGCCAAGCGACTTGACTCTCAAGATGAGAAAACCAGCATAGATTCGGTGGAGTATTCGATCCGTCAAGAGAAACAATCAAGAACGTTCAACAAACAGCGCACGGAGCGGCAGAGAAAATGCAAACAAAATGGTTGACGGACTTACCGCCAACCACAATGATGAACTTGCAGACAAGTCCTAGGACCAAGCAATCAGGCGGCAGATGTCCAACAGACGATAGCTTAGTCAGCGGCAACCGCTTGCACAGCCGCTGGAGTCTCCGGATGCGTTTCAGGGGCCTCATCCTTAGTCGCTTTACTGAATTGCCTAAAGAGATTTTTTCCTGTAACGGATGTAGCGTAGGAGTTTGCGATGACCAAGCCGTAGCCAATTGGACCTAACGGCACAATGGCGGAACGGAGCAATAGACCGAGGACAAGATGTCCAACTCCCGGGAGGATTTTACCGTCAATGAGTAAACTTGCGCCTGGAGCAAAATATTCGCTGACCAGCTTGATGGTGTTTTCCGTGGTCTTGTCTGAGAAGGCCATAGTGGTGCTTGCTAATTGGGGGAGGAGCTACCTCTTACTTCATCTTAGCCCAAAGCTCCCAGGATGGATTCGATGTGTGTCGCTGGTTCCCTTGCCGGGGCTGTCCGCATCAGTTGAGGGCCTCGGAACCTCCTTCTCCTTGTGCCCGAAAGCATTGCTGCCGCCACCGAACTCGATCTGATCAGCTTTCTCAAGGCGGTCCCCCGTGCCCGCATGCGTCGTGGGGTGCCTATCCGGGCTTCCTTCAGGGGGATGTCGCCGCCCTCTGCGCCGCTATCCGCGTCTGGACGATCGGCCAGACCCCAATTGGGGCGGCCGATCTCGACCAGCTGGTGTGTGACGCCAAGACCCTGCGGGGCTCGATCGAACCCACTGCCGTGGCAGCTCTGCGTTGATGACTCGGGTGACGCTTTACGCCGCGGCCCTGGGCGCGGCGATCAGTCAGGCTTGCCATGCCACCGGCGTGAACCATGAGCTGGCAGTGCTGCGGCAGCTGCTTGGGGAGTTGGAGCTGGAGGGCGTGCTGATCCAGGCGGATGCCCTGCACACCCAGCAACCGATTTTCAACTCCTCCAGGAGCAGGGGGCCGACTTCCTACTTTCGGTGAAAGCCAACCAGAACACGTTGCACCGCCAGATCCGCAGCCAGGTCCAGGGAACGCGAAAAATCCCTTTCGTGGCGGCGGATCACGAGGTCGGCCACGGCCCCGAGATCACGCGGAGATTGCGAGCGAAAGAGGACCCAGAGCACATCCGCTCGGCCTGGAGCGGCAGCAGGGCCTCAACGACATCAGGCCCGTACCGGCGGCGGTGATGCGGTGTCACAGACTCGGCAGGAGTTCCACCAGGCTCCGATGGCGGCACGCGATCCGGGCGGTTCAGGAGCCGGAGCAGACTTTCGGTGGTATCCCGTGAGCTCCTGCAACTCATCGAAGAGCCTCCGCTTAGCTGCGGCGCTGAGCCCCTTAGCGCCCACGGGCTGCCTCGAGGGCGAGGCGACGGCATTGGCAATCATGGCCGGCTGCCACGGTCGGCGGCGTCCGGAGGTCAGCGGTGCTTCGACGCCTCGACAACAGATCTCATCTCTTGATGCAACAAACCTAAACCGGTAACTCTCGCAACGATGCAATGCGCACAGAATCCCGTCGACAGAATCGAATGCTGGCAAAATTACCGAGGCCCGCTGGGACAGACTTTAAGGCAACCCTGGGGAATCAGCTCGTGGGCGGTGCTGCCATCGAGTAGCGAGGCGCGCTCAGGTGTAGCGCAATAGGACAAGGCCATGCGTCTTCGTCTGGTTAAGCTGCTATTCAAACCGCTTAAATGTACCTGCCCACTCGTTGCAATGCCAGCCGCCTGAGGTGCGCAGCCCACCCCGGTTTTGCTGGGGTGGAGTGTCGGGAGAAGTACACCACTGCGGGGGACGCACATTTCTCATGCTCTGCTTTTGCCACTGCCTCGGCTGTTGCCTCCAGGGCGGCGGCATCAGCTTCCGCCGAATGCTCCAGCCGATGCTGGCGCAGCTGTAGCTCCTCCGGCAGATCGCTGCCTCGCTTCCTATTGCCCCACTTGCCGTCTTCTTGCGCATCCACCCCTTCCACGTCGCTCGACAGATCCGAGAGCTGCTTGTCCCACTTGGGCCTCTTCCCACGAGCTGGTGGGAATCCCTGGCAGGGGTTCGAGATCAGCAACCGGGTTCTGGCTGGGCTGAGCGCCTTGGGCTGTTGCTCGCTTCAAGGCAGCCGCACCGAACTCAACCGGCCAAGGTTCACCCCACCGAAAGAGGAGTGGGCTCTCCTCCCCACTCTCCCTCGGCCTCCACGTCCTGCCCTTCTGCCTCTCCCACCGCTCCCACTTCGTCGAGCGAAAAGAGCAAGGATTGGCGGGCGATCCGGATTCCCACAATGATCTGGACGGCCCAGAGCAGTTCCGTCGTCCAGTAGCCAAAGGGCAACAGCAGCACCCCGGCGGAGGCTAGGAGACCCAGCCCCCGTGCCAAGCGACCGTTGGCGCCGAGGCTCTCCTCAAAACCCTCCGCCAACTCCCACAACAGCTTCAGCTGATTCAGATCGTCTTCCATCAACACCACCTGGGCGGCATCGGTAGCAACAGTGGTTGCCCCCCGCAGCGAAATCGACACCTCCGCCTTGCGGAGAGCAATGGCGTCGTTGATGCCATCGCCGATGAAACACACCCGTTTGCCTTGCTCCTGCAGCGCTTGGATGCGCGTGGCCTTCTGCTCCGGCAGGGTGTTGGCGAACCAGCCATCCATGCCAAGTTCCTTGGCCAGATTGGCGGTGGGCGCCTCCTGGTCGCCAGAGAGAATGTAAAGGGAGAGTCCACGAAGCCTGAGCCAAGCCACGGTGGCCTGAGCCTCCGGCCGCGAGATCGTCGCCAGCTCAATGGCTCCAGCCACCGCGTCCGTCACCGCTACGAACACCATGCCATGACCTCTGGCATGGACGGCGTCTTGGAGCTTCGCTAAGTGCGCAGGCAACTCCAGGTCGTTCTGGGCGAGAAAGCGCTCACTGCCAATCCGCACGGACTGGTCCCCGATCTGGGCCCTCAGGCCCAGACCCAGCTCCACCTCCGCATCGTCCAGGTCGGGTAGGGCCAGCTGTCGCTCGCTCGCCGCGGCAAGGATCGCCTGGGCGATGGGATGGCTCTGGCGCTGCTCAGCGGCGGCGGCCAATGTCAACAGCTCGGCCTCGCCGAATGGCTCCAGGGCATGAACGGCCACCACCTCCTGCCTGTCCAGGGTGAGCGTGCCGGTCTTGTCAAACACAACAGTGTCGACGCCGGCCAACCGTTCCAGGGCACGGCCGTCCTTGATCAACACGCCCCGCTCCGCCCCGGCGCCCAACCCGTTCAGGAGGGTGAGCAAGCGCAGGGGAGGGAGGCTGATCATGAAATTGCAGCCGAGCATGGCCAAGCCGGTCTGCGGTCCGCGCAGCAGCCAGCCAAGGAGACCGCCGCCCAGCATCGGCAAGCGCTCGCTTTCGATTTCCTTGAGCTGATCCGCCAGGTGAACTTCCTGTCCTTCCACCGTTTGATTCAGCACCTCGCCGATGCGGGCGGCGGTGGTTTCCGCACCGGTCTTTTCCACGCGAACCTGGATCTTGCCGCCGAGGACCAAGGTGGCCGCGAGAACCGGATCACCCGCGGCCTTCTCCACAGGCTGGGATTCGCCCGTGAGCCGGTGCTGATCCACGCTGGCGGCACCCGCCACCACGACACCGTCCACAGGCACCGGCTGGCCTGCCGAAAGCACCAAGATGTCACCCAGGTGGAGATCAGCGAACGAGACCAAGCGTTCCTCGCCATCAACCACCACCCAAACCAGGGAGGGTTGCTCGCCCAGCAGATGGGTAAGACTGTAACGCGTGATTGACTGGGTAAGCAGCTCAACTTTATAACCCACGCCGCTGAGCAAAATACCCACCATTCCGACCAGGTAGTAGCCGCCGAGCCACAAGCCGATCAGATAAATCAGAAGCAGATGAATCAGGCTAAAACGTCGCTCCCGCACACCGACGCGCCAGCACTCCCGCAGTTCGGGCCAGACACTGACAAAACCGATGAGCAGCACCACAGGAGTCAGTGGAGCCCAGCGGGAGATCTGCCGCGCGCCCACCAGCACCAACCCTCCCATCCCCACCAGCAGGCGGCGGTTTTGAGCCTTTTCCTCGGGTTTCAGCTCACGCTGCCCCTCCGGAACCAGCTGGCGCATCTGCTCCTGGCGCAGCTCACCCGCCAGAAGGGGATCCAGTCGGGTCTGGACTAGGGCCTGAAACTGGTCATCCAGTCGGGTCAGCCCGTTATGGAGGGAGGCGACGAGATCAATGGGCCGATCCAATGGCTCGTCAGCGGCCGTCGGGGTCGCGGGGGTGAGCCGGTCGACAAGCCTGGACCGCGGCCGGGAACCAAAGAGGTTGACCACCAAGGCGCCGCTTCCCAGTCCGAGACCCAACACAACAAATGGGATCACGGGCGTCTCCTCCGGTTCCGGCGCATCACGATGTCCGCTGGTCTCAACAACGAACGGCTGCGCGTGCAAGTCTTCCAATCTTACCGTTTAGAGGTGTGGCACATCCAGCCCTGCTGCCAGGATGGACCCAATGTGTGTCGCTGGCTCCCTTGCCGGGGCTGTCCGCATCAGTTGAGGACGGCGGAACCTCCTTCTCCTTGTGCCCGAAAGCATTGCTGCCGCCACCGAACTCGATCTGATCAGCTTTCTCAAGGCGGTCCCCCGTGCCCGCATGCGTCGTGGGGTGCCTAT